>NZ_JAUPWM010000009.1:0-254516 GCF_032436795.1 Streptomyces sp. P9(2023) | reverse complement strand
CTGATGTGCGGCTCCGCCGCGTGGCCAGAGCCGCCGCCCCAGGCGGCTGGCAGGCGCTCACGCCAACAGTCCGGAGGCTGTGCCTGATGTGCGGCTCCGCCGCGTGGCCAGAGCCGCCGCCCCAGGCGGCTGGCAGGCGCTCACGCCAACAGTCCGGAGGACTTCCAGAGCCGCCGCCCCGGCCCCCGGAGTACGCCGATGTCGTCCAGGAAGTCGGTCAGCCGCCGGGCGCCGGACTGCATGACCTCCCGGCGGTGCCCGCTCGCCCTGACCTGGGCCACGGCCTCGCGGCGGTCCAGGCCCACGTTGTCGTACACCTTCGGGTTGACGAAGCAGACCGAGAAGACCCGGGCGGCCTCGCCGCAGCTGATGCGGGTGAACTCCTGCTCCCAGCGCGGCGCGGTCACCATCTGGCGCCGCAGCTCCTCGCGGGCGTACCGCACGTGCCGCGCCTCCTCCACGACATGGATACGGGTGACCCCGCGGACGATGGTCTGGACCCGCTCGTCCGGGAAGGTCAGCCGCTGCATCCAGTCGAGGATCTCCTCACCGAGCAGGGTGGCGGAGAAGGAGCCGGGGGTGGTGGAGACGGTCTTCAGGACGCGGGCGAGGTTGTGGTAGACCCGCGGCACCGGGTAGGCGGGCGCGCCGCCCTTCTGGATCATGCGGGCGAACATCATCGAGTGCCGGCACTCGTCGGCGATCTCGGTGAGCGCGTAGCGGACGTGGTCGCTGGTCAGGGACTTGTCGTAGATGTGCCGGACGAGCAGCTGCATCAGGATGATCTCGAACCAGATGCCGAGCGAGGCGAGCGAGGCGGCCTCGTGCCGGGCGAGGTCCATCCGCTGCTCCTCGGACATCCGCCGCCACATCGGGGTGTCGTAGAGCGACACCAGCTCCGGCGGCCAGAACCACTTGCCGTCTTCGAGCGGCGCGGCCCAGTCGAGTTCGGTCTCGGGGTCGAAGGAGTGCTTGAGGGAGGACTCCAGGAGCCGCGCGGCGACCTGTTCCCGGTCGCGGAGCGGGCCGAGGGCGTCCCGGAGGAGAGTGAAGTCCTGCTCGGTACGGGTGGTCATGACGGTGCGACACCTCGCTGTGCTCGCGGTCGGGTTACCAGCGGTCGGACGGGCGGTCGACACTTATGAGACTGCTCGTCAGTAACCGCGTCAATCCCTTCTGCGTGACTTGTTGACCCGATGTCTACCAAGGTGTCAGCCTGCCCGGAGGAGCACGACCCGTGAGAGTAAGGAGTCGTCAGTGTCGACGCACGACCTCTACACGAAAGCCCCGGGAGACCCCATCTGGCAGGTCCCGGCCACCGGTTCGGCGCGCTTCAGCTGGGAGTACGAGGACGGCCGCGAGCGGCTCCTCGCCCTGTACCAGAAGGGCAAGGACAAGCAGTGGGACGGCGCCAAGCGCATCGACTGGGAGCTGGAGGTCGACCCGTACGACCCGCTCGGCACCCCGGACGACGTCCTCACCCTCTACGGCACGCGCCACTGGGCGAAGATGACCGAGAAGGACAAGGGCGAGCTGCGCAGGCACTACGCCTCCTGGCAGTTCAGCCAGTTCCTCCACGGCGAGCAGGGCGCGATGGTCTGCGCCGCGCGGATCGTCGAGTCCGTCCCCGACCTCGACGCCAAGTTCTACTCGGCGACCCAGACCATGGACGAGGCGCGGCACGCGGAGGTCTACGGCCGCTTCCTGCACCAGAAGATCGGGATGCTGTACCCGATCAACGACAACCTGCAGGGCCTGCTCGGCGACACCCTGCGCGACTCCCGCTGGGACATGCCGTACCTCGGTATGCAGGTCCTGATCGAGGGCCTCGCGCTCGCCGCGTTCGGGATGATCCGCGACACCACGGACAAGCCGCTGCCCAAGCAGATCCTGGCGTACGTGATGCAGGACGAGGCCCGGCACGTGGCCTTCGGGCGGATGGCGCTGCGCGACTACTACAAGCAGCTGTCGGACGCGGAACTGCGCGAACGCGAGGAGTTCGTGATCGAGGGCTGCTATCTGATGCGGGACCGGCTGCGCGGCGTGGAGGTCCTGGAGAACTTCGGCATCGGGCGGAAGGAGGCGGAGGAGTACAGCGAACAGAGCGAGTTCCTGCACCTCTTCCGCAAGCTGCTGTTCAGCCGGATCGTCCCGTGCGTGAAGGACATCGGGCTCTGGGGCGAGCGGCTCCAGAAGGCCTATCTGGACATGGGCGTCTTCGACCTCGGCGACTCGAACCTGGACCTGCTGATGACTCAGGACGAGGAGATCGCGGAGGCGTTGGACCGGGAGCGGTTCGCGGTGGAGGAGCGGGAGCGGGTGGCGGAGGTGGCGGAGGCGATCGAGCAGGGGGCGGGGGAGGGGTAGCGCCGGGTCCTGGGGTGAGCCCTGGGGTGCCCCCGGTGTGGCCCCGGGACTCCCTGCTGTCATACGTGTGACGTACCGTGCGCGACATGAGCATGCCGCCACCGCCGCACCAGCCGCCGCACAACCCGTACGGCGGTCCCGTCCCGCCCCCGCAGCAGCCGGGGCCCTACGGGCAGCAGCCCGGGCCGTACGGTCAGCCGCCCCTGGGCCACCCGCAGCAGCCCGGCGTCCCCCAGCAGTACCCGGGCCCCGGCGCCGGTGGCTGGGGTCAGCCGCCGATGGGTCAGCCGCCGAAGAAGAAGCGGACCGGGCTGATCGTCGGGATCGTCGTCGGCTCCCTCGCGGTCGTCGGCGGCCTCGGCTACGCCGGGAAGCTCGTGCTCGACGGGGCGGGCGTCACCGGCGACTTCCCGGAGGCGACGCACAAGCTCGTGGTCCCGAAGACCCTCCTGGACGGCTCTTTCACGCTGACCAACGACGCGTCGGAGACCGAGGGCAAGGAGGTCGAGGACACCTACGACCCGACGGTCAAGGACGCCAAGGCGGCCATCGCCCAGTACGGCGGCAAGGAGAGCTCGGTCCTCGTGGTCTCCGGCTTCCACGGCCGGATCAAGAACCCCACCCTCACCCGCGCCTCCATCCTCTCGGGCGCGGCGAAGGACAAGGGCACCACGCTCGTCATCCAGCCGAAGGACTTCAAGCCGGCCGGCCACGACGTCACGGTCACCTGCCAGGTCACCACCACCAAGGACGCCACCGGGACCGCGACGCTCCCCATGTGCGCCTGGAGCGACGAGAACACGGCCTCCTTCGTCGCCGTCGTCACCACCGAGTCGGCCACCGCCGACCCGTACGACGTCGACCTGTCCGAACTCGCGGACAAGACGGCCAAGGTCCGCGCGGAAATGCGCAAGCCGATCAACTAACGGGGCCCCCACCCCGAAACTCCGACGAGCCCCCGGGGGCGGTGGCTGGCGGTCCGTCAGGGGGTCTTCCTCGGGCGGAGGGCCTCCTCCATCACCGACCGGGCGATGGGGGCCGCGCTGCCGCCGCCGCTGATTTCCGTGCGGCTGGCTTCGGCGTCCTCGACCACGACCGCGACCGCCACCGCGGGCTGGGCCGCGTCCGTCGCCTGGGCCCAGGCGATGAACCAGGCGTACGGGGTGCCGGCGTTGCCCAGGCCGTGTTGGGCCGTGCCCGTCTTGCCGCCGACCGTCGCGCCCGGGATCGTCGCGTTGGTGCCGGTGCCCTCCTCGACCGCCCTGACCATCAGCCGCTGGAGCTGCGTCGCGGTCGAGGGGCGCATCGCCTGCCGGTAGCTGCGCCGGCCCGTCGTGTCGACCGTCGTGCCGCCCGCCGTCGTCGTCCGCTCGACCAGGTACGGGTGGGCGATCTCCCCGTTGTTGGCGACCGCCGCCGCCACCAGCGCCATCTGCAGGGGCGTGGCCGTCGTGTCGAACTGGCCGATCGACGACAGCGCCAGCTGGTCGTCGCTCATCCTCCGGTCGAAGTTCGACTTCGCCACCCAGGACGGGACCGTCAGGCCTCTGTCGTTGAAGCCGAATTTCTCGACCGCGTCCACCATTCCCGTGAGCCCCACCTCCACCCCCAGCCCCGCCATCACCGTGTTGCACGACCACTGGAGTGCGTACGCCAGCGACGCGTCCTCGCACCCCTTGGCCGCGTTCGGCAGCACCTGCCGCGTTCCCGGCAGCACGAAGGGGTCCGGGGTCTTCGTCGGTGCCTCGACGTCCGTCACCACGCCCGCGTCCAGCGCGGCCGCCGCTGTCACGATCTTGAAGGTGGAGCCGGGCGGATAGGTCTGCCGGATCGCCCGGTTCAGCATCGGCTGGTTCGGTGAGGTGTTCAGCCTCGCCCACGCCCCCTTGACCCCCGGGCCCGTCCCCGACAGTTCCGCCGGGTCGTACGAGGGCGAGGAGACCAGCGCCAGGATCCGCCCGCTCGACGGCTCCACCGCCGCCACCGCGCCCCGCTTCCCGCCCAGCCCCCGGTACGCCGCCTCCTGCATCGACGCCCGGATCGTCGTCACCACGTCCCCGCCCGCGAGCCGGCCCCGGCTGAGGTCGTCCCAGAACGGAAACGGCGCCAGCATCGGATCCGTACCCGCCAGCACGCCGTCCTCGGCGTGCTCCACGAACGTCGTGCCGTACGTCTGTGAGGCGAAGCCGGTCACCGGCGCGTACAACGGGCCCTGCTTGTACGTCCGTTCGTAGCGCAGCTGCTGGCCGCTGTCCCGCGAGCCGGTCACCGGCCGCCCCTCGACCGTGATCTCGCCGCGCGGCTCGCTCCAACGGGTGATCGCCACCCGCCGGTTGGCCGGGTTCTCGTCCAGCGACTCGGCCTGGAAGACCATCACCCGCGCCGCGTTGACCAGCAGCGCCACGAGGAGCACCAGGCAGAGCGCCGCCGCGCGCCGGATGTACGGGATCACCGGGCGTCCTCCACGATCGGCGCGATGACCCCGGTCTCGACCAGCTCCGGGCGCGGCGCGCGGGCCGAGTCGCTGACCCGGATCAGCAGCGCCACGATGATCCAGTTGGTGACGACGGACGAGCCGCCCTGCGCCAGGAACGGCATCGCCATGCCGGTCAGCGGGATCAGGCCCATCACCCCGCCGGCGATCACGAAGACCTGGAGCGCCAGGATCGAGGCCAGGCCGATCGCAAGGAGTCGCCCGAAGGGGTCGCGTAGGGCGAGTCCCGCCCGGTAGCCGCGTGCGACGAGCAGCGCGTACAGCAGGAACAGGGCGGTCAGCCCGACCAGGCCCAGCTCCTCGCCCGCCGTCGCCAGGATGAAGTCGGACTTGGCGGCGAAGCCGATCAGGATCGAGTGGCCGAGCCCGAGGCCGGTGCCGAGCATCCCGCCCGCCGCGAAGGCGAAGAGCGACTGCGCGAGCTGGCTCGGTCCGTCGCCCGCCTCGATGGAGGCGTATGGATTCAGCCAGTCCTCCACCCGGCTGTGGACGTGCGGTTCGACCGACCCGACCGCGAACGCCCCGACGCCCGCCAGGAGCAGCCCGACCGCGATCCAGCCGGTCCGCCCCGTGGCCACGTACAGCATGATCACGAAGAGGCCGAAGAAGAGCAGCGAGGTGCCGAGGTCCCGCTCCAGGACCAGCACGCCCACGCTCAGCACCCAGATCGCCGCGATCGGGCCGAGTACCCGGCCGGTGGGCAGTTGGAGCCGCCAGATCCGGCGGCCGGTGTACGCGAGCGCATTGCGGTTGGCCGCCAGGTACGCGGCGAAGAAGACCGCGAGCATGATCTTGGCGAACTCGCCCGGCTGGAACGAGAGTCCGCCGATCCGGATCCAGATCTTCGCCCCGTTCACCGCCGGGAAGAAGATCGGCACGAGCATCAGGAGCAGCGCGGTGGCCATCGACAGGTACGCGTACCGCTGGAGAACCCGGTGGTCGCGCAGCAGCACGACGACCGCGCCGAAGAGCGCCACCCCGAGCGCCGACCACACCAGCTGGGTGAAGGCCGCCTGGTCCTTCGGCGTCTCCAGGTCGAGCCGGTGGATCAGCACCAGGCCCAGGCCGTTGAGCAGGACCGCGATCGGCAGCAGCAGCGGATCGGCGTACGGCGCCCGGAACCGTACGGCGAGGTGGGCCAGGAGCGCGAGACCGCCGAGACCCGCTCCGTGGCGCAGCGCGTCCGGCGGTACGGCACCGCTCCGGGCCAGGCCGACGCCGGCGTAGCCGAGGACGGAGATGAGGACGGCGCAGACGAGGAGGGAGAGTTCCACGCCGCGGCGCTTCGGGATGCGTAGCGCGGGCGGGGGAGGGTCCGCCGTCGTTGCGGTCATGGTCCGCAACGTAGCAAGCGATATGGCTTATATCCCTTATGTGTGAGGGTGTGCCGTCAGAGGTCGGGCGGCTCGTGAGGGTGTGCCGTCAGAGGTCGGGCGGCTCGTGACGGTGTGCCGTCAGGGGTCGAGCGGCTCGTCCGTCAGCCGTACGTACTCCGGCAGCGTCAGCCGCGCCTCGGCGCCGCCGCCCGGTGCCTCGCCGAAGACCAGCTCCGCGCCGATCACTTCGGCCTGTCCGACCGCGATCGTCAGACCGAGCCCATGGCCCTTGCCGCCGCTCTCGGTACGGAACCGCTGGGGCCCGGACGCGAGCAGATACTCCGGGTACCCCGGGCCGTGGTCCCGTACCGTCACCACGGCGCCGTCCACGGTCAGCACGACCGGCGGGGCGCCGTGCCGGTGCGCGTTGGAGACCAGGTTGCCGAGTACCCGTTCCAGGCGCCGCTTGTCCGTCTCGACCGTGGCGTTCCGGCCGATCCGCACCTCCGTCCCGGTCCCGGACGCGGCCACCACCCGGCGGGCGATCGGGCCGAGGTCGTGCACGGCCAGGTCCACCGTCTCGTTGCGGGCGTCGAGCCGTGAGATTTCGAGGAGGTCCTCCGTCAGCGATCGCATCGCCCGCACCCGGTCCCGTACGAGCTCCGACGGCCGCCCCTCCGGCAGCAGTTCGGCGGCGGCCGACAGACCGGTCAGCGGGGTGCGCAGCTCGTGTGCCACGTCCGCGGTGAACCGCTGCTCGGTCTGGAGCTTGCGCTGGAGCGAGGAGGCCATCGTGTCGAGCGCCCCGGAGACCGTGGCCACCTCGTCCTGCGGGCGGGCGGGGTCCTTCGTACGGGGGTCGTCGACGCGCGCGTCGAGGTCGCCCGCGCTGATCCGCCGGGCCACCTGGGCGGTCAGGTGCAGCCGCCGGGTGACCCGGGTGACCGCGAACGCGCCCACGAGCAGCGTCGCCCCGATCGCGAGCACAGAGGAGCCCAGGATCGACCGGTCGAGGCCGTCGATGATCTCCGCGCCCGTGGAGTAGTCGACCCGTACGGCGAGGGCGTGGCCGTCGGCGGGACCCGCCGCCCACATGGTCGGCCGGCCCTCGTACTTGTCGACCACCGTGCCGCGCTCACCCCGCAGGGCCAGCGTGCGCAGCTCGTCGGGGAGGCCCACCGGGTCGATCCCGGCGGACCGGGGGAGCGGCTCGCCCGCCTCATACGCCCGGGACGCGGTGGAGAGCCGGGTCAGCGCCCGGTCCCGGAAGTCGTCGACGGTCTGGTTGGACACCGAGACATGGACGAGGGCGCCGAGCAGCGCCGCCAGGGCGCAGCACATGACGGTGATGAAGACCGCGGACTTCCAGGTGAGCGTCGCGGTCCAGGCCGGCAGCCGGGGCCGGCGCCGCCGTCGCGCCGTCACGGGCCCTCCGCGAAGAGGTCGTCCGAGGCGGAGGGCGCCGGAGCGGAGGGCGTGGGCGAGGAGCCGGGCGGCGCCGGGCTGGCCGAGGGCTCGACCAGCCGGGGCTCGGGGGCGGGCGGGACCGACGGGCCGGGGGGCTTGACCCGGACGATCTCGTCCCGGGTCGGGAGCATCGCGCGCTGCTGCTCGTCCCAGGACCAGGCGGTGCGGTACTCGTACCCCGGGATGCCGGCCGAGGACGCCCGCACGATCACGTCCCGGCCCGCCAGCTCCACGCTGATGACCTGGTCGATGGTGGACATGATCCGGGTCAGCCCGCCGTGCTCGGCGAGGTAGACCCGCACGCCCACCTGCTGCTCGGGCATCCGGATGCCGACGATCAGCTCGTCGCGGCCGTTGCCGGTCAGATCCCGGTAGTACGCCCGCATGACCGGGCACTTCGCGGGCTCCTGGACGCATCGGCCGATCTGCCGGGCCGTCTCCTCGTACATGCCGTCCGCGCCGGAGTACGTGTCCGGGCGGGCCTTCACCTCGGCCCGGACCACGGAGATGGGGTCGACCCGGCGGACGTCGTTCTCGGGGACGCTGATCCCGGGGACGGACTGGGTGTCGGTCTCGCCGTAGTCGAGCGGCGGCGCGGTCGCGGGCGGCAGATCGGGCCAGAGGCGGACGGGCCCGATGGCGGTGGGCGTGGCGCCCGCGCTCTCGAGCCCGCCCTCGGCGCCGCAGCCGGACAGCACGAACGGCGCCGCCACGGCCAGGGCCACGGCGGCGGCGAACGGCAGTCCGCGTGCTCTCACTCTGCTCCTCGGGTCCTCTCGCTCCCCGCTACTGCACGAGGTCGGCGAAGAGGATGATGTTGTCGGTGCGGTGACCGTCCTCGACGGAGCCGCCGCAGGTGATCAGCCGCAGCTCGGGACGGTCGGTCTTCCCGTAGACCTTATTCGTAGGGAAGTCCTTTTTGTCGACCTGCTGGATCGCGCGGACCTCGAAGGTGGCCGTGGAGCCGTCCGCCCGGCCGACCTCGATCAGGTCCCCATCCGCACCTTGGCCGCGTCACGCAGGAGCGCCGGGCCCTTCGCGGTGTCGTACTGCGCGACCAGGACGGCGGGCCCCTTCCCGCCGGGCGTCACGCCACCTGTGTACCACCCGGCCTGCCCGGCCTGGTCGGCGGAGGGCACCTGGAGGCCGCCGTCGGCGTCCAGGCCGAGCCGCAGCACCGGGGAGGTGTCCACCCCGGCCGCCGGTGGTGGCGGTGCTCACGGACGGCTCCGGATCCTCGGCGCACAGGCTGATGGATTCGAGGCTAAATGTCCGCTATTTGCGGCCTGGTGGCTGGCAGTGGCCCGTAGGCGCCTCGACGAAGCCGTCACAACCCCGGGGCGGCTCTCTTCCAGCTCCTACCGCTCCTACCGCTCCATCCGGTCGAGCGCGGCCCGGCAGAAGGTGAGCAGCTTCTCGTCCTCGTGGATGTCATGGCTGCTGTAGCCGCTCTCCCGCACGTTGTGCCGGCGGCGCTGCGAGAGCTCCCCGCGGATCACCCCGCGCGCCTCCGTCGCCGCGGGTCCCATCTCCGCCAGGCACTCCGCGATCTCCACGCGCGCGTGCCGGTTCTCCTCCCAGGCCGCGAGCAGCACCGGAAGCGCCGCCTCCGCGGCTCCCGACACCCGCCACAGGGCCGCCGCGCTGCGCACCCGTACCCACAGGTCTCGGCAGCCGAGCCCGGGAAGCAGGGCCGGCGCGCTGCGCGCCGCCGCCGGGCCGATCGTGCCCAGCGCCCGGGCGGCGGCGCACCGGTCCGGCGCCGTGGCGTCCGGCCCCAGCCAGCCCGTCAGTGTCGGCAGGACGGCCTCCCGGTCGCCCTCGACCGACCACAGCGTCAGCGCCGCCTGTGCGGAGACCGCCGCCGCCTCGCTCTCCAGGAGCGCCCGCGCGTCCGGGATCGCCTCCCGCGCGGCGGGCCCGAAGGCCGCGAGGGCCGTCAGCGCGGCCTCCTGCACCCAGTCCCGCCGGTTCGGCGGCGCCCCGCGCAGCACCCGCAGCACCTCCGGCATGGCCTGCGCGCCCCGGACCGAGGCCAGGGCGAAGAGCAGCGGCGAGGCGTGCTCGTACAGCCGGTCGTCCAGCTCGACCCGGCCGAGGCGGCGGCGCAGCAGCGGCGCGAGCGGCGCGGCGGCCGGGCCCAGGGTGGGCACGGCGTACAGCAGATCCCGTCGTACGTCCGGTTCCACCAGGGCGCGCGCGAGCATCGGTACGGCCCGGGCGTCACCGGAGCGGGCCAGGGCGAGCAGCGCCCGGGCGCGCCCGTCCGGCGCCCCGGGCGGACCCTCGGGCCGTTCGGCCCACTCGGGGCGCTCCGGTCTGCCGGGGCGGCGGGCGAGCCGCGCCGCGAGCGAGTCGGTCGCCGGGCCGGTCAGCTCGAAGAGGCCTTCGAGGAACGAGGTGGCGGCCTCGCGCAGCCTCGGCTCGGGGTCGGCGAGCTGCGCCCCGACCAGCCGCACCACCTCCTCGTACCGGCCGCGCCAGACTCGTATCAGACCGCCACAGAGCCAGATCGCGTCCAGCCGCTGGCACCGGTCGGGGCTGCGCAGCTGGGCGAGGATCAGCGCGGTCCGGTCCTCGACCCGGTCGTCGAGCGCGGTGTGCAGGGTCCGCATCAGCTCGTCGGACCACGGCGTCGGGCGCCCGGCCGACCGCTCCTCGAAGAGCTCGCGCACCTGTCCGGCGAACGGGGGCGTGGCGGACCGGGAATCCGGCTCGGGCGGCGCGGTCCGCACCTCGTCGAGCAGCCGCGTCACCCGCTCCACCACGTCGTCCGGGACCTCGCCCGGCGCGCACCGGGCCAGCTGCGCGAGCGCCGCGAGCCGAAGCCCGGGCGCCTGCGCCGCGCGGGTCAGCCAGCCCAGCCAGTCGACGGTCTCGTCCCGCAGCGACTCGTGCCGCCGCGCGATCCGCCCCACCGCCTCCACCAGGGCGAGCCGCACCTCCGTGGCGCGCTCGACGGTCAGCCGCTCCCGCAGCAGGGTCAGCACGCGGGCGGGGTCGGGGTGGAGCGAGGCGAGCGCGCACGGGGCGGCGAGCCGGACCTCGGGGTCCGGGTCGCCGACCAGGCCGAGGAAGACGTCGGCGCCGGCCGCGACCGCGGCGGCGGCCATCGCGTAGTTCGCGGCGGGGATGAACTCCTCGTCGTCCGCGTCGAGTTCGTCCAGCTCGTCCTCGCCGCTCAGATCGATCCCGCCGACGCTGGTCAGCAACTCCACGATGCCGCCCCGGTCCTGGACCTCCGGGTCGGCGACGAGTTCGAGCAGGAACGGGATGCAGGCGAGCGTCGAGTCGTACACGTCGCCCTGGTGGTGGACCGCTCCGTACATGCCGTCGAGGGCGAGTTCCCGCTCGGCGGGATCGGACGAGGCCAGTCCGCGCAGCATCCCCGGTACATCGTCGGCGGGGCCGTAGGCATGCCCCAGCGAGGCCCAGTCGACCTCCTCGATCCCCGTCAGCATGCGGCGCCGCCTTCCCCGTGAGCGCTGTACCAGGGAGCAAGTGTGCACCACCACACCGTGAACCAGGACCCGCTGAGCGGACGCGGTCTCGGAAGAGCCCTCGGGCCGCTCGCTTTGCGCCATCCCCGCGACGGACACGCGGAGTTGCCCGGCGCGGCGCCCCGGAGCCGCCCCTTCCGGAGGGCCGGAGGCGCCCTAGCCGTCGGACCGTACGCGTACGAACCGAGCGGTCTCCTGCCGCCCGGAGAGCTGCCGCAGCTCCACCGGCAGCGGCTCGGCGAGCAGCCTCACGGGCCCGTGGTCCGGGTCGTCCACGGCCTCCCCGAGCCGCCCCGCCGCCAGCGCCCCGACCTCGCGGGCCTGCGCGGGAGTGAGCTTGGGCGAGGTCGTCACCGTACGGTCGTCGGGGAGCCGGACGACCACCGCCCGGGGCCGGTCCACCGGCCCGACCAGGGCGAGGAGCGTGCCGTCGAGGGTGTCCGCGTGCCGCACCTTCCGCCAGGCCCAGGTCTCGCCCGCCCGGTACGGCGAACGCAGCGCCTTCGCCACGATCCCCTCGACGCCCACCGCCCGCAGATCGCGGAACCAGCCGCGCGCGGTCTCCTCCTCCAGCGTCGCGAGGACCCGCTGCACCGGCGGCCCGATCTCCTCCAGGACCGCGCCGAGCAGCTGCCAGCGCTCGACCAGCGGCCGGGGCCGGACGTCCCGGCCGGGGACGGCGAGGATGTCGAAGGCGATGTACGAGACGGGGACGCCCTCCCGCCTGCGGTCGCCGGGCGAGCGGAGCAGATCGGTGAAGCTCAGCCGCCCGTCCCGGTACGCGCACAGCTCCCCGTCCAGCACGGTCCCGGCCTGCAGATGGGCGCCCAGATGCGCCGCGATCTCGGGGAACTCCGGGGCGAGGTCCCGGTGCGAGCGCGACTGGAGGAAGACCCGCCGCCCCTCCAGGACGAAGGCGAGGGCGCGGAATCCGTCCAGCTTGAGGGTGTACTGGAACCCTCCGGGCGTGCTGCCCTGCGCCGGGATCTCGTCGGCCGACCGGGGGCGCATCACATCGACGGGCGGCCGCAGGACGGGACCCGTGGCGGGATCGCCGGGGCCGGACGCGGGCGCCTGGGTCATGGCAGCGACCCGGCCGGGCCGGGGTCGAAGAGCGGGGCGAGCAGCTCTCCGTACCGCTCCAGACGTGGCGCGATGTCGTCCATCAGAAGCACCAGCCGTTCGGGCGCGTCGCACGCCTCGATCTCCTCCCAGGTCACGGGTGCGGAGACGGTGGGTGACGGGCGGGCGCGCAGGGTGTAGGGGGTCGCGGTGGTCTTGGCGGCGGCGTTCTGGCTGAAGTCGACGAAGACCTTGCCGGGGCGCAGGGACTTCGTCATCCGGTGGACGACCAGTCGCGGGTCGTCCGCCTCGGCCTGGACGGCCAGCTCCTTCGCGTACGCCGAGACCTGGTCGGACGGGGTCGGCTCCAGCGGGACGAGCAGGTGCAGGCCCTTGGCGCCGGAGGTCTTGGCGAAGGCCTCCAGGCCGTCCGCCGCGAGCCGCTCGCGGAGCCGGAGGGCGACCCGGCAGCACTCCACGACGGTCGCGGGCGGCCCGGGGTCGAGGTCGAGGACGAGCCGGTCGGCGACGGCCTGGGAGCCGGCCCGCCACTGCGGGGTGTGGAACTCCACGACCAGGTTCGCCGCCCACATCAGCGAGGGCAGGTCCTGGATCATCACCTGCCGGGCCCGCGGGTCGTCGGAGCGGGGGACCGGGGTGGTCTTCACCCAGGCGGGCGTGCCGGGCGGGGGGTTCTTGGTGAAGAAGAGCTGCCCTTCCGGGCCGTCCGGATAGCGCAGGAAGGACACCGGCCGGTCGCGCAGATGGGGCAGGATCGCGGCGCCGACGGTGGCGTAGTAGTGCAGCAGCTCGCCCTTGGTCGTGCCGGTGGCCGGGTGGAGGACCTTGGCCAGGTTGCTGAGCGGGAGGCGCCGCCCCTCCACCTCCGTGATCGGCGTCATACCATGAGAATCCCACGAATCCGGAAGCATCGTGCGAAAGGGATGAAACGTGCGATCCATATGGAACGGTGCCATTTCCTTCGGTCTGGTCAGCATCCCGATCAAGCTCGTCAACGCCACCGAGAGCCGGTCCGTCTCCTTCCGTCAGATCCACCAGGCCGACGGCGGCCGCATCCGCTACCGCAAGGTGTGCGAGCTGGACGGCGAGGAGGTCTCCCAGGCGGAGATCGGCAAGGCGTACGAGGAGTCCGACGGGACCATGATCCCGATCACGGACGAGGACCTGGCGGCGCTGCCGCTGCCGACGGCGAAGACGATCGAGATCGTGGCCTTCGTGCCGGCCGGGGAGATCGACCCGCTCCAGATGGACGCCGCGTACTACCTCTCGGCCAGCGGGGTGCCGGCCGCCAAGCCGTACACGCTGCTGCGGGAGGCGCTCAAGCGGAGCGACAAGGTGGCGGTCGCGAAGTACGCGCTGCGCGGGCGGGAGCGGCTCGGGATGCTCCGGGTCGTGGACGACGTGATCGCGATGCACGGGCTGCTCTGGCCGGACGAGATCAGGGCGCCGGAAGGGGTGGCCCCGGAGACCCCGGTCTCGGTGCGGGACGCCGAACTCGACCTGGCGGACGCCCTGATGGCCACCCTCGGCGAGGTCGACATCAACACCCTGCACGACGACTACCGGGAGGCGGTCGAGCAGATGATCGCCACCAAGGCGGAGGGCGGCGCGGCAGTGGCGCCCCCGGAGCCCGAGGCGGAGGGCGGCGGCCAGGTCATCGACCTGATGGCGGCCCTGGAGAGCAGCGTCCGCGCGGCGAAGGAGGCGCGCGGGGAGGGCGGCGACGCCGAGGTCACCGAACTCGCGGGCCGGAAGGCCTCGTCGCGCACGCCGAAGGAGACGGGCGCGCGGAAGTCCACGGCGAAGACGGCGGCGAAGAAGACGGCCGCCCCCGCCCGCAAGTCGACCTCGAAGACGGCGAAAACGGCGGAGAAGGGGACGGCCGCGAAGAAGACGACCGCGAAGTCGACCGCGAAGTCGACCGCGAAGAAGTCCACGGCGAAGACGACGGCGAAGAAGGCGACCGCGAAGAAGGCGACCCCGCGCAAGCGGTCCGCGTAAGCCCCGCGTTCGGCCTCAGCTGCTGAGCAAGTCCCTCAGCGACGCCTTCATCGCCGCGACGAAGGCCTCCCGCTCGGCCTCCCCGACCAGGTCGAGCGAGAGGTACGGGTTGAGGTCCTCCAGCTCCACGAGCAGCAGCTCCCCGCCCGGCGCCCGGCAGGCGTCCACTCGCTGGATGCCGTGCGCAAGGCCGTTCCAGTCCACGAACCGCTGCGCGAACTCCAGGTCGGCGGCTGTCGGTTCGTACCGCTCAAGGACCCAGCGGGCCTCCGGGTCCGGTGCGTACAGCGCGTACTGGAAGGTGCGCCCGACGAAGTAGAACGAGACCTCGTACGCGAACGGGATACGCGGCTGTACGAGCATGCCGGCCGGGTCCACCTCCCCGAGCCGCGCCCGCTCCACGAACCGCAGACCGACCGAGTCCGCTCCGAGCAGCGGCTTCACGACGTACTCGGCCGCCTCCGGCAGCAGCGCGAACTCCTCGCGGCGGCCGGCCGTCGGAATGACCGGAAATCCCTCCCTCGACAGCTGGAGTAGATAGTCCTTCCCGGCCATGTCTCCCTTTCCGGTCAGGGAGTTGAATACCCGCACCCCGCCCTCGCGGGCCGCGCGCGTGAACGCGTCGTACGCCTTCTGGTAGTGGAGGACCGGCCCGCTGTTGCGGACGACGACGGCGTCGAAGCGGTCCATCAGCGCGGCCGCGTCGAGCGGATGGCAGAGCGCGAGCCCGAACTCCTCGCGCAGCCGGCCCGAGAGCCAGATGTCCTCGTCGCAGTACCGCCGTCCGCGCGCCTGATAGCCCAGGTCGGTGACGTAGAGAAGCGTTCCCATGTGTGCGTTCCTCCGGTTCCGGTCCGCGCCCGGTGTGGCCGGATCGCCAAAGGTTACGTGACGGAAACGCCGTGGTGGTGCCCCCTTGCAGACGCCCCGGCCCCGCCGCATAGCGTAGGCGAACACCGGTGCGAACGGCGGTTTCTGAGAGCGTTTACAGCGGCTGGCGCGGAGAGCGCGGCGCGACCGGTGTACGGCGGGTCCCGAGGCGGGCCCCGGCATTGCTGAGAGGTGGGGCGGGAGCATGCATTACCGGATCCTGGGGCCGGTGCGCGTATGGCGGGGGCACACCGAGCTGACCTCGGGGCCGCCGAAACAACAGGCGTTGCTGGCACTCCTGTTGGCCCGGGCCGGTCAGCTCCTGACGCCCCAGGAGGTGATCGACGCCCTCTGGGAGGAGCCGCCCGGCAGCGCGGTCAACGTGGTCCACCGCCACGTGGGGGCGCTCCGCAGGCTCCTGGAGCCCGAGTTGCCCAGCCGGGCGGACGCCCAGCGGCTGCTTCGGCAAGCGGGTGGATACCGGCTGCGGGTCGACGCGGGCGAGCTGGACCTGCTGCACTTCCGGTCCCTGCGCGAGGAGGCCCGGCGGGCGATCGCGGGCGGCGACGCGGCCAAGGGCGTGGGTCTGCTCGTCGACGCGCTCGGTATGTGGGGCGGGCTCGCCGGTACGGGCCTGCCGCCGCGGGTCGCCGCGCACCCGCTCTTCACCGCGCTCAACCAGGAGTACCTGGCCACCGTCAAGGAGGCCGCCGACGCCGCCCTGACCACGGACCACACGCACGGCGAGCTGGTCCTCTCCCTGCTCCAACAGGCGGGCCACCACTACCCCTTCGACGAGGCCCTGTACGCCCGGCTCGTCACCGCGCTCGCCGCGCTCGGCCGCCAGGCCGAGGCCCTCGCCGTCCACGCGTCGGTCCGCTCCCGGCTCGTGGACGAGCTCGGCGTCGACCCCGGGCCCGAGCTGCGCGCGGCCCACGAGCGGGTCCTGCGCCAGACCGTGCCGGTGACCGTCCCGGCGGCCGTTCCGGTGGCTGTCCCCGTGGCAGCGCCCATCACCGCCCCCGTGCCGGCAGCTGATGGCGAGGACAGGGACGGCGGCGACGGCGGGAGCGACGGTGACAGCGGGGATGGCGCGGCGACGGTGGCCCGGCCGTCCGCCCCTCCCCAGCTCCTGCCCGCCCAACTGCCCGCCGACATCGCCACCTTCGCCGGCCGGGAGAGCGAACTCGACCTCTCCCGGACACTGCCCGCCACGGACGCCGCCCCGTCGACCTCCACCACCGCCGTCATCGCCGCGATCAGCGGCATGGCCGGCGTCGGCAAGACCACGCTCGCCGTCCACTGGGCCCACCAGGTCACGCACCGCTTCCCCGACGGCCAGCTCTACGTCAACCTCCGCGGCTTCCACCCCACCATGGCGCCGCTCGACCCACCCGACGTCATGCGCGAGGTGATCTCCGCCCTCGGCGTCCCGCCGCAGCGGGTCCCCGACAAACCCGAGGCCCTCCCTGCCTTCTACCGCAGCCTCCTCGCCCCCCGACGGCTCCTGATCCTGCTCGACAACGCGCGCGACTCCGAACAGGTACGGCCGCTGCTCCCCGGCGCCCCCGGCTGTCTGACGCTCATCACCAGCCGGCACCGCCTCGACGGCCTCGTCGTCACCCACACCGTGCGGTTCATCGGCCTGGAGGTGCTCTCCCGCGCGGAGGGCGTCGAGTTCCTGACCCGGCGCCTCGGCGTGGAGCGGATCGCGGCCGAGCCCGCGGCGGCCGAGGACATCATCGAGCTGTGCGGCCATCTGCCGCTCGCCCTCGCCATCGTCGGCGCCCGTGCGCTGCTCAACCCCCGGTTCGCCCTGGCGGCCGTCGCCGAGGAGCTGCGTGCCACCCGGGGCAGCCTGGACGCCTTCACCAGCAGCGACGCGAGCGCCGACGCGCGGAGCGTCTTCTCCTGGTCGTACCAGGCCCTCGGCCCGGCCGCCGCGCGCCTGTTCCGGCTGCTCGGCGGGGCGCACCCGGGGCCGGAGCTGTCGGTGCCCGCGGCCGCGAGCCTGTCGGGCGTAGCCGTACGTGACGCGCGTAGACACATCGCCGAACTCGTCGACAGCCACCTGCTGACGGAGGACGCCCCGGGCCGCTTCTCCTGCCACGAGCTGCTCCGGGCGTACGCCAAGGAGCTGAGCGCGAGCCGGGACGACGAGGCGGACCGGGCCGAGGCCGGGCGTCGCCTGGTCGAGCACTATCTGCACAGCGCCCAGGCGGCCGATGCCCTGCTCGCCCCGTACCGCGACCGCGTCCCGCTGCCGCCGCCGGGCGAGGGTGTCGTACCGGAGGAGCTGACCGGAATGCGGCAGGCGGCCCAGTGGCTGCACCGGCAGCGCCAGGTGCTGCTCTCCGCCGTCGAGAGGGCCGCGGCGGACGGTGGCGGCGGGGACGGGCTCTGCTGGCGGCTGGCCGCGGCGCTCGAACTGTTCCTCGACCGGGCGGGTCGCTGGGACGAACAGCGGGGCATCCAGGAACTGGCGCTGCGCGCCGCCCGCTTGGACGGCGACGCCACGGGCCAGGCGTACGCCCTGCGCGCGCTGGGATTCGCGTACTGCAGGCTGGGCCGGTACGGGGAGTCCCACGAGACGCTGTCGCGGGCGCTGGACCGCTTCACCGAGGCGGGCGACCCGGACGGGCAGGCGACCGCCCACCGGAATCTCGCGTTCCTCAGCAACTCCATGGGAGACCACGAACAGGCGCTGGAGCACTACCGCCTTGCGTCCGCGCTCTACGACGTGTCGGGCCATCGCACGGGAGCGGCGGCCGTACTCAACGAGATCGGCTGGACCCATATCCTCACCGGCGCCTACGAACAGGCCCTGAACGACTGCGGGAAGGCGGTCGTGCTGCACCAGGAGAACGGGAACCGGAACGGCGAGGCGGCGGCCTGGGACAGCGTCGGCTACGCCCGGCACCACCGCGGCGAGTACCGCGAGGCCCTCGCCGGGTACGGGAAGGCCATCGCCCTCTACCGCGACATCGGCGACCTCAGCCTGCAGGCCGACACCCTCAGCCACATCGGCGACAGCCACGAGGGCACGGGCGACCCGGAGGCCGCCGCCGTGGCGTGGCGCGAAGCCGCCGAGCTCTTCGAGCACTTGGGGCATCCCGACGCCCGGCAGGTACGGGAACGGCTCGCGCGCCTGGGATCCCCCGCGGCGGCCGCCGACGAGTCCGGCGGCCACCGATGACGCGTCGACCGGCACTTCGACCGGCACATCGGCCGATACTCAGACCGGCACATCAGCCGAAGCGTCGACGGGGCGTCACTTTTTCGGCACTTGGCTCTGCCTATCCTGCTCCCTCGAACAGATCAGGGAAGCAGGAGGAACGTGCCGTGGCCACAGATGACTTCGCGCCACGGCCCTCTCCGTCGCGCTTACCGGAGGACCGTCTTGGACGATCCTTTCCGGTCGACTCCATGATTCCGGACTTCCGTTCGCCGAAATCTCGAACAAAACTGCCAGGGATTCCGGTTCTACGGTCGGAGGTCGCGGAGCACACCGCTGACGTTCAGCACCTCGTTGCAGCCGGAGGCCTGCTTTCCGGTGGCCGGCGTACCCGGCTTCGAGCAGGTCACCTCCGCGGTGACGGTCGAGTTCTCGGGGATGTCGATGGGGGTGACCCAGTGGTAGTCCTGGTTGCGGAACGTCTCCAGCGCGATCGTGGTGATCTTCCGCTCGCCGAACGAGATCGTGATGATGCCCTCGTCGCCCTGGAAGTTGGCCACGACCATGTCGGTGATCCCGAAGACCTTGCCCTCGGGCACCTGGTAGGTCCCCACCTTCTTGCCACCGGCGCCGGTCTTGATGTCGATGGTGGCCGAGCTCTGCTGGCCGCCCCCGGTCCCGGTCCTGCCCGGACCCGTACCGGACCCGCCGTCGCCGGAGCCCTCCTCCTGCCCGCCGGGCTTGGGCGTGGGCTTGGCCTTGGCCTGCTCCTCCGCCTTGGCCTTCTCCTGCTTCGCGGCCTCCTCCTTCTGCGCGGTGGTCGCGGCCTCCTTCGCGGCGGACTTCACCGCGGGCCGGACCAGCGCGAACCAGGCGACCAGCAGCGCGATGAGGATCGCGAGCAGGATCAGCAGCCACTTCGGCAGGATCGGCAGCTGGACGAACTCGCCGTCGACGACACCCGGTCCGGCGGAGCGCACCTGCGGCACCGCCGCGGCCGGGGGCCGGTCGCTCTTCGGCGAGTCCGAGTCGGCGTCGGCACCGCCGCCCGCGCCCTCCTCGACGGCGTCGGCGACCTCGATCTCGAAGGGCCAGCTCACCGGCTCGCCGAACCAGATCAGCGAACGGACCCGCGCCTTCAGCCCGAGCTCGGCGGTCTCGCCCGGTTCGAGGCGCTGCCGCTGCGGGGTGACCGTGAGGCTCAGCTCCTCCCCGGCCTGCCGGCCGGCGAGCGCGAGCGAGACCGGGATGTTCGACTGGTTCTTCAGGGCGATCCGGTAGCGCGCCCCCATCCAGCCGCGGCGCCGGCGGGGGTCGAGGACCTGGCGCACCTCGTGGAACGCCTCCACGTGCACCGTGGTCTCCGGGACCACCACGTTCTCCGGGTGCTCCACGGGCAGGACGCGCACACCGAGCGGCTTGTCCCCGGCGCGGACCTCGTGGGAGCGGGGCGGAGCGAGTCGTACCGTCACCGTCTCGGAAGTGCCGGGATACAGCGATACGCGGGCCGGTTCGACGGTGCTCCACGCGGCGCATTCACCGACCACCGTGAGCGTGTACGCCTCGACGATGTCGCTGTCGTTGCGGACGGTCAGGGTGGTCGTCGCCTCGCCGCCGGGCGAGACCGTCACGGTCGGCAGTTCGAGTTCGGCAGAAGTGGTCACGCCGTGAACCTAGTTGGCCCTTCTGTCGCGCACGAGGGGCGGGAGGGCCATGTAACGGGCAGCCCGGGTGCCCCCACGGACCAATGGCGCACGGACGCGCGCCGAACCTGAACCACTTGCCGGCCGAACCCCTTCCGGCCGGCGGACGACGAAGAAACGGGTGGAACCCATGACGAACAGTGATCAGTGCAACGCCAGGGTGTCGGTCTCGGTATACGCCGAGGACCTGATCCTGCAGGCGGGAATCGTCGAGCAACTGCGGCGGCGGCCCGAGGTGGAGCTGCTGTCCGAGGCGGACGCGGACAAGGCGAGGGCCACCCTGGTGGTGGTAGACACCGTCGACGACTCCACCGTGCAACTGCTGCGCCGGCTCCAGCGCAACACCAACACGAGCACGGGGCTCGTCGTGGGACGGTTCGAAGCCGGTGCCCTGCAGACGATGATCGAGTGCTCGGTCGCCGCCGTACTGCGCCGCGCCGAAGCCGACCAGGACCGGCTTGTGCACCTGGTCACCGCGCTGGCCAAGGGCGAGGGGGTGCTCCCCGGCGACCTCCTCGGCAAGCTCCTGGCCCATGTCAGCAGCCTGCAGCGGACGGTGCTCGACCCGCGGGGACTGACCCTCTCCACCCTGACCACGCGCGAGGCCGACATGCTGCGGCTGGTTTCCGAAGGTTTCGACACCGTCGAGATCGCGCAGAAGACCTCGTACTCCGAACGCACCGTCAAGAACGTGCTGCACGAGGTCACCACCCGGCTGCAACTGCGCAACCGTGCCCACGCGGTGGGGTACGCGATGCGGCACGGCCTCATATGAACGCCGGGACTTGTAGGAGCGCCGAGACGCCCACGAGTGCTCGGACGCACGCGAGTGCCCGAAAGAGCAGCGGACGCTTCCCCCGGCGCGGGTACTCGCGGCCTGTCGCCCCGCGCCCCGGCCTGTGACGCTCGACCACGGTGAACTGTTCTCAGACTGTGAGGTGGACGTGACCGGCACCCCAAGCCCGGCAGGCCCTGTCCGGCTGGTCCGACTGGCCGTCGCCGTGGCGGTGATGGTGCCTCTGCTCGCGGTGAGTTCACCGCAGGCCGCGACCCCCGCCGCCGCGCCCGTCCGCGCGGCGGCGGCCGCGGAGGACATCGGCCGCATCGCCTTCGCGGGCACCGAGCACCGCTCCATCGGGCGGGTCACCGGGACGCCGGCCACCGCCGAACCGCTGCTCGGCCCCGGCCCGGCGCACTACGACACCGAGGCCTACGCCCGCGGCGACCAGGTCGTCTTCACCAGTCTGCGCGACGGCACGCGTCCCCAGGTGTACCTGCGGGACGGGGCCGGCGGCATCCGCAAGCTGACCTCCGACCGCGACGCGGCCAACCCCGAACTCACCCCGGACGGCCGGTTCGTGGTGTTCGACTCCGCCGAACCGCGACTCCTCGGTGGCACCCAGCGCGACCTGTGGATCGTGGGCACCGACGGGACCGGGGAGCGCCGTCTCACCGAGACTCCCCAGAACGAGACCGCGCCCACCGTCTCCCCGGAGGGCGCCAGGGTCGCGTACGCCAGTGACGCCGACCCGCTGCGCGGCCGCCAGATATACGCCCGGCAGCTCGGCGGCGGCACGCCCGTCCGGATCAGCGACGGCCCGGCCGGTGACGCCGACGACCCCGCCTGGAACCCCGTCGACGACGCCGTCAACCGCGACCTCGTCGCCTACACCCTCACCCTGGCGCCCGGCGGCGCGGAGAGCGGCCCCCGGCTGCGGGTGACCCAGGGACAGGGCGCCGACGGCCCGCTCCTCTCGGGCGAGCAGGCGACCTGGCAGACCCGGGCCGCCGCCTGGCAGCCCGACGGCGACACCATCCTCTTCCTCAGCATCAACGGGCCCTGCGGCTGCACCAACCCGTACGACACCGTCTACCGCGCCGTCGCCCACTCCACGGTCACGGCGTCGGTCGTCCTCTACGAGGACCGCAGGGTGGACTCCCCGACCTGGCTCGGCCCGCAGGACGGCGGCTCCGTCCTCGTCACCCGCACCACCCCCGAGGCCAAGAACCACGCGCACCTCATGGACGTGAAGCCGGACGGCTCCGACCCGCGCGACCTCGGGTTCAAGGTCCTCTGGGAGGACCCCAAGGCCCTGACCAACACCGACCCGGCGGCCGACCCGCTCTTCAACCCGTCCGCGGACTACGACCCGTGGACCGAGCGGCAGAACTACACCCCCGACGGCCGGCGGATCGTCGTCACCCGCTTCCACGGTGACCCCAAGAGCCGCATCGAGGATATCTACCTGACCGACGCCGACGGCTCGAAAGCGGCTCCCCTGCCGCTCGCGGGCGGTGGCGCCAAGGACTGGGACACCGACCCCACCTTCTCGCCCGACGGCAAGCTCATCGCCTTCACCCGCACCTCGCCCGGCGGCGTCGGCTCGGCCTCCGGCCCCGGCCGCATCCTCATCGCCGACGCCACGACCGGCGCGCTCGTCGACGAGGTGCGCCCGCCCGCCGGCCAGACCGGCGGGGATGCCCAGCCGACCTGGTCCTCGGACGGCACGACCCTCGCCTTCACCCGTAACCACGTCATCGGCGGAGTGGGCGGCAACAAGCACATCTGGACCGTGCCCGTGAAGTCGCTCGGCCAGCAGCGGGACCTGAGCGCCGAACTCTGCCCGGGCAGCTGCCAGGTGATCGACGACAGCCCCGCCTTCTCGCCGGACGGCAAGCGCCTCGCCTTCAACCGCAAGGACGGCGGCGGCCGGCTCAACGAGCGCAACAGCGTGCTCATGACCGACCTCGCCGACGGCCGCTGCCAGGTGCTCCTGCCGACCGGCCGCGCCGGCGACCCGGACGGCTGCCGCCAGGAGGTCCCCGACACCTCCGCCACCGGCCCCTTCCAGCCGCGTGACGTGGCCTGGTCGCCGGACGCGACCCGGCTCGTGTTCAGCTCCCGCCGGGCCCTCGCGGCCAACTCGCCGGAGGCCCTGTCCACCGTCGAGGTCGCCACCGGTGCCGTCACGACGCTGACCGGTGCCCTGCCGGGCCGTCAGAAGGAGCCCGCGTACCAGCAGTCGGTGAACCTGACGGTCACCGCGCCGCCCACCGCGGAGCCGGTGACCGAGGGCGAGACCGGCACGGTCACCGTGACCGTCACCAACCAGGGCCCGTCCGCCGCCCCCGGCACCACCTTCACCGCGGCCGTGCCGCCCGGCGTGCGCCTCGACGGGATGACCCCGTCGAAGGGCGTGTGCGAGGCCGGGTCGCCGCAGTGCGAGCTCGGGGTCCTCGAACCCCGGGAGAGCGTCACCGTCACCGTCCGGCTGACCGGCGTGACCCCCGGCGAGACGGCAATCGACTGGTCCGTCACCGGAGCCGTGATCGACCGCGCCCCCGCCGACAACGCGACCCGGACCCTCGTCCCTGTCGAGAACGCGCCGGAGCCCCCGACGCCGACCCCGACGACCCCGACGCCGACCCCCACCACGCCGACCCCGACCCCGCCGAAGCCCACCCCGCCGCCGCCCGCGCCGAAGGCCGGCCCCGCGCTGACCATCACCGCCCGGCCCGAACCGGGGTACGTCGGCGGCCGTGTGGTCCTCACGTACACCGTCCGCAACGGCCGTGAGGCGCTGGCCACGGGCCTGAACCTGCGGCTCGGCCTGCCGAAGGGCATCCCGGCCGGGAAGGCCCCCGCGGGGTGCGTCAAGAACGTGTGCGCCCTCGGTGACCTCGCCCCCGGCGCCTCCACCGTCGTCACCATCGTCCTGTCCCCGAACAAGGCGCTGACGACCACCGCCACCGGGCGGATCACCACCTCCGGCACCGACGCCGACCCGAAGGACAACACCGACCGGCAGCGGATCCGGATCCTCCAGCCGAAGATCATCGCCGTACCGGCCATCGGCAAGCCCGGCTTCGTGACCTCCGTACGCGGCAAGGACTTCCCGCCCGGCACCCCGGTGACGCTCACCTGGAAGCCCGGCATCACCGCGGCGGCCGTACCCACCATCCCCAAGGCCGACGGGACGTTCATCGCCCAGCTCCTGATCCTCCACAAGGACCAGACCGGCCCGCGCGTCATCACCGCCAAGGGCGCCGGGTTCTCCCCGGTCACCACGCCCTTCCTGGTGGTCACCGGCAACGTCGCCCCGCCCGACGAGGTGGCCCGCCGGTGATCCACGAGATCGACGAGGGGGTCCGGCTCCTGCTCACCGAGTCGGGCCTCACGGAGAGCGGCGTCGACCTGGTCTTCGACCCGCCCACCCGGGAATGGGCGGCGCGCCGCAACGCCCCGACGATCAGCGTCTTCCTCTACGACATCAGGGAGGACGTCGAGAGGCGGCGGACCGGCACGGTGGAGGAGTACGACGAGCACGGCATGACCGTGGCCCGCCGCACCCCGCCCCGCTGGTTCGACCTCACCTACCTGGTCACCGCGTGGACCAACCGGCCGCAGGACGAACACCGGCTGCTCTCCGAGGTGCTCCGCTGCCTGGCCCGCACGGACGTGCTGCCCCGCCGGTTTCACACCGGGACCCTCGTCGAGATGGGCCTCGCCGTGCCCATCGAGGTGGCCGGCGGCGCCCAGCAGGGCCGCTCGCCCGGCGACGTGTGGTCGGCCCTCGGCGGTGAGCTCAAGGCCTCGATCGACCTGAGGGTGCTCGCGCCGATGGCCGGCGAGCGCGTCGCCGCCGCACGGCCGGTCACCGACGGCCTGGTCGTACGGACCCCCGGACCGGCGGACGGCACCACGCCGGAACCGGACCGGCAGCTGCGCTATCAGGGTGTCACCGACCCCGGTGCGGGCGGCTTCGCGGGCCGCCGCGAGCGGCCCGATCCGGCCGAGCGGCCCGAGCGGGGCGACACCACCGAGCGCGGCGACCGGCCCGATCCGCATCGCCGCCGCCGGGGACCCATCCGGTGATCAAGGACGACGTACGGACGTACGTGAACGACATGAATGTGGACGTGGACGTGGAACGCGACGGGGACCCGGCCGGGCTCACCCACCTCTGGGAGCGGCTCGCCCGCGTCGAGCTGCGGGTGCGCGAGGCGGTCGCCGCGCGCCACGCGACCGACCCGGCCCCGGACGACCCCTACCGGGGCCAGTACCTCACCCCGGAGGGGGCGGAGCGGATCCTCGCGGCCCCGGCGGCGTACCACCCCGGTACGGGCGGTCCTGCCGGCGGCCTGACGGACGGCGCCGAGGCCGCCCCCGGGTCCCGGCTGCACCGCCTCGCCGAGGCCTTCGGACTCCTCCCGCCGGACGAGGAGCTGCTCCTCGTGGCCCTCGCCCCCGACATCGACGCCCGCTTCGAGCCGCTCTACGGCTACCTCAACGACGACCTCACCCGGCGCCGCCCGACGATCGGGCTCGCCCTCGACCTGTGCGGGCTGCCCGCCGCGGGCCCGGGACGGTTCCGCTTCGCCGGCACCGCGCCCCTGGTCAGGGGCGGGCTCCTGGAGATCGTGGAACCCGACCGTCCGTTCCTCTCCCGGACCCTCCGGGTCCCCGACCGGGTCGCCGCCCATCTGCTCGGGGACGACGAGCCCGACGCCCGGCTCGCCGGCCTCGTCGACACGGGATCCGGCGGCCCGGGGCCGTACGAGGACACGGTGCTGCGGGTCGCGGAGGCCGCCGCCACCGGCAGCGGCCCGGTCCACGTACGGGCCCGCGGCGGCGACGCCGGCCGGGTCGCCGTGGACGCGCTCACCGCCGCCGGCCGCCGGCCCCTGGTCCTCGACGTCGCGGCCCTCGCCACCGACCCCGAGGTCGCCCGGGTCCCGCACCTCCTGGCGACCGAGGCCCGGCTGAGCGGCGGCGGCATAGTCGTCGGCCCGATCGAGGCGCTCGAACCCGAACGCCCGGAACGCGCCCGGTGGTTGCGCGAGCTGTGCGGCACCGCGGCCGGCGTCCCGCTGATCACCTACGGGACGAAGAACTGGGACCCCCTGTGGTCCCGCCAGAGCCCGGTCCCGTTCACGGTCGGCCCGCCCACCGGCAGCCGGACGGTCGCCCAGTGGCGCCAGGCCCTGACGGAGGCCACGGAGGCGGTCCGCGCGCCCGTCGCCGTCCCCGGCGACGACGAACTCGGCCCGGCCGTCGTCTCGTACCGCCTCGACGCCGAGCAGGTGCGCAAGGCCGCCACGGTCGCCGTCCGCGCGGCGGCGGCCGCCCGCCGCCCCCTCGGCCCGCAGGACCTGCGGGCCGCCGTACGCGGACAGAACGGCGCCGGCCTCGAACGCCTGGCCCGCCGCATCGAACCCGCCGTCGGCTGGGACGACCTCGTGCTGCCCCCGCCCACCCGCGCCCAGCTCGGCGAACTCGCCCTGCGCGCCCGCCACCGCGACCAGGTCCTCGGCCGGTGGCGGATGCGCCCCGGCGGCGGACGCGGACGCGGGGTGATCGCCCTGTTCGCCGGCGAGTCCGGTACGGGCAAGACGATGTCGGCGGAGGTCGTGGCCGCCGAACTCGGCATGGAGCTCTACGTGGTGGACCTCTCCACCGTCGTCGACAAGTACATCGGCGAGACCGAGAAGAACCTGGAGCGCATCTTCGTCGAGGCGTCCGAGGTCAACGGCGTCCTGCTCTTCGACGAGGCGGACGCGATCTTCGGCAAGCGCTCCGAGGTGAAGGACGCGCACGACCGCAACGCCAACATCGAGTCGGCGTACCTGCTCCAGCGGATGGAGTCCTTCGACGGGATCGCCGTCCTCACCACCAACCTCCGGGCCAACCTGGACGAGGCGTTCACCCGCCGCATCGACGTCATCGCCGACTTCCCGATCCCCGACGCCCGGCAGCGGCTCGCGCTGTGGGACCGCTGCCTCGGCCCCGAGATGCCCCGGGACGACGACCTCGACCTGGCGTTCTGCGCGGACCGCTTCGAGCTCGCGGGCGGCTCGATCCGCGCCTGCGCGGTGACCGCGGCCTACCTCGCCGCCGAGGCGGGCGGGCCGCTGGGGATGGCGCAGGTCGTCTCGGCCGTGCTGCAGGAGTACCGCAAGCTCGGCCGGCTGGTCCTGGAGAGCGAGTTCGGCCACTGGGCGCGGCGGGTGCAGGCCCCGGCGGCCGGCTGAGGCCCCGGCGGCCGGCTGAGGCGGCGGCGCGGACCGCCGGACGGCGGACCGGGGTGCCGGGTTGCCTCACCCCACCTGCCCGTTCAGGCAGCACCGTTGCCCTTCGGCGGGGACTCCCGGGCCTATGACCAGGCACATCACGGCAGTGAGACTCGGTGGTGACCCAGTGGCCACTTGAAGGAGCGAGTATGCCGTCGTACCTGACCCCGGGCGTGTATGTGGAGGAGGTGCAGTCCGGTGCGCGGCCGATCGAAGGTGTGGGCACCGCGGTTGCCGCCTTCGTCGGGTTCGCGGAGCAGGGGCCGTTCCACAGCCCGACCCTGGTGACCAACTGGGACCAGTACGTCCAGAACTTCGGCGGATTCACCGAGGGCACCTACCTCGCCCACTCCGTCTACGGCTACTTCGCCAACGGCGGCGGCACGGCCTACGTCGTCCGCGTCGGCGGCCCGTCCGACCAGGTCGACGGCGGCAAGCCCGCCCCGATCCAGGCGCCCGCGCCCGTCGCGATCGGCGGCTTCCTGGTGTCGGCCAAGGCCGGCGCCGGCGCCGAGGTCTCCGTGGAGATCGCCGACGCCGACGGCGACAACCCGCCGGAGGACCGCTTCAAGCTGATCGTCCGCCAGGCCGGCGAGGTGGTGGAGACGTACGACGCCTCCATCCGTAAGAACGTCAAGGGCTACCTGCTCAACCAGGTCCGCCAGTCGAAGTTCGTCGTGGTCGCCGAGCAGCCCGGCACGGCCCAGACCAAGCCCGAGAAGCAGACGCACGCGCTGGCGGCCGCCGCCCCGGCGGCGACCCCCGCGGCCAAGGGCCCCGGCGGCGGCGTCGCGCGGCTCGACCCGAACGAGTACGTCGGCGACTCCGCCGCCCGTACCGGCTTCGGCGGCCTCGAGGCCATCGACGAGATCACCATGGTCGCCGTACCGGACCTGATGAGCGCGTACCAGCGCGGCGAGATCGACGACGAGGGCCTGCGGACCGTCCAGCTCGCCGTCATCTCGCACTGCGAGCAGATGGGCGACCGCGTCGCGGTCCTGGACTCCCCGCCGCAGATGAACGCGCAGAAGATCCGTACCTGGCGCCAGGACGAGGCCGGCTACGACTCCCGCTACGCCACCCTGTACTACCCCTGGATCTCGGTCTTCGACCCGGCCACCGGCCGCAACAAGACCGTCCCGCCGAGCGGCCACGTCGCGGGCGTCTGGGCGCGCAGCGACGGCGAGCGCGGCGTGCACAAGGCCCCCGCCAACGAGGTCATCCGCGGCGCGGTCGACCTGGAGATCAAGCTCAGCAAGGGCGAGCAGGACCTGCTCAACCCGATCGGCGTGAACTGTGTGCGCGCCTTCCCGGGCCGCGGTATCCGCATCTGGGGTGCCCGCACCCTGTCGTCCGACCCGGCCTGGCGCTATCTCAACGTCCGCCGGCTCTTCAACTACCTGGAGGAGTCCATCCTCCTCGGCACCCAGTGGGTGGTCTTCGAGCCGAACGACGACCGGCTCTGGTCCAGCATCCGGCGGAATGTCACCGCCTTCCTCAGCGAGGAGTGGCGCCGGGGCGCGCTCTTCGGCAGCACGCCGTCGGAGGCGTTCTACGTCAAGTGTGACCGCGACAACAACCCGCAGGAGTCGGTCGACCTCGGCCAGGTGATCTGCGAGATCGGTGTCGCGCCGGTCAAGCCCGCCGAGTTCGTGATCTTCCGGCTCTCGCAGTTCTCCGACAGCACCAGCCTCGTCAACGAGTAACAGGAAAAGGTGACAAGCAGTCATGGCAGAGGGCGACGCTCTTTCCACTCATATCTTCGGCATCCAGCTGGGCGGCTACATGGTGGAGTCGATCCAGGAGGTCAGCGGGCTGACCATGGAGGAGGATGTCGTCGAGGTCAAGCAGGTGACCCCGGACGGCAAGCTGCTCATCCGCAAGCAGCCGGGTGCGCGCCAGGCCGGTGAGGTGACGATCACCCGCGGCATGGACAAGAGCACCGAGTTCACCAAGTGGGTCAAGGAGACGCTGGAGAACGGCCAGGTCGACTCGGCCCGGCAGAACCTCACGATCGAGGTCAAGGACGCCGCCGGCGAGACCGTCCGCCGCATCCAGCTGATGCAGGGCTGGGCCAGCAAGTGGGAGGGCCCGTCGCTCAAGGCCGGCGAGTCCAGCGCCGCCACCGAGACGGTGACCATCACGTTCGAGGAGATCGTGATCGAATGAGGCGCAGGACGGTCACCTCCGGCGGCTTGGAGGAACTCCTCGAAGCCGCCGCGTCCGCGGAACGCGCGGCAGCCGCTCCGGCGGCCGCCGCGGCCCCGGCTCCCGCCTCGGCGCCTTCGCGGCAACGCGAGGAACTTCGCACGGAGTTCACCTTCGAGCTGCCGCGCGGGTACGTCGACGACGAGGGCACGGTCCATCGCACGGGCACCATGCGCCTCGCGACGGCCCGGGACGAGCTGCGTCCGCAGATCGACCTGCGGGTGAAGGAGAACCCGGCGTACCTGAGCGTGGTGCTGCTCAGCCAGGTGATCACCAGCCTGGGCACGGTCTCCGATGTGCACGCCGGAGTCGTCGAGCGCATGTACGCCACCGACGTCGCCTTCCTCCAGGACTTCTACCGGCGGATCAACAGCGAGGGGCACACGCACGCCGCGGTGACCTGCCCGCACTGCCACAACCCCTTCGAGGTGGACCTCTCGGGCGGGCGCCTGGGGGAATCGTGACGTACGCCCTTCCCCGGTTGCGGGAGGAGATCGCGTACGTCGCCTACCACTTCCACTGGCAGCGCGAGGACATCCTCGACCTCACCCACGCCGAACGGCAGCAGTGGGTGAGGGAGATAGCGCGGATCAACACACGGGTGAACGAAGGCGGGTGAGGTGAGGGCATGGGCTTCTGGGACAGGTTCCGGCGGGACGGCGGCGGCGCATCGGCGTCGGCCACGTCCTCCGAGTCGCCCGCGGCCGCGTCGCGGGACGCGGCTGTAAGCGAGCCCGCTCAGGCCACCTCACCCTCGGCCGCCCCGGCCGGGCCGCCGGACTGGGACGGCGGCTGGCGCGAGGTCGCCCCGGCGCCGGTCACCATCGCGCGCTCGGCCCTGGGCGTCAGCGACGGGCTCAGGTTCCGTTCCGGGCTCGCCGCGTGGCAGAACCCCACGCTCACGGAGGAGCTCGGCCACGGCCTCATGCCGTCGGCGCCCGTCGGCCTGATCCACGGCGTCGCCCGCCCGGCCACCGCCCCGCGTACGACCCCGATCGCGGGCGGCGGCCCGTTGCTGCTGCGCGCGGTGGGCGGGGACGCGGAGCCGGAGGCGGGTACGGGCGCGGGTACGGGCGCGGGCCTGGGTACGGGCGCGGGCCTGGGCACCACGGGGCCCGAGCGCCCGGTCCAGCGGGCGGCCGCACCGGGGGCGAGCTCCCGGCCCCAGGCCTCCGACCCGCTGGTCGTGTCCCGCCGTACGACTTCCGAATCCGACGCCGTGCCGGGACCCACGACGCAGGCCCCCGAGCGGTCCGAGAAGACCGGCCCGGCGAGTGTCGCGCCCGTACTGGGCGCGGGCCCGGGAGCCCCCGACTCGCCGACGGTGCAGCGCCGTACGACGGACGCGAGCGGGCCCTCCGCGGTGCCCGCGCCGGCACCGGGCCGTCCCGAGGCGTCCGACCCGCTGGTCGTGTCCCGGCGTACGGGCTCCGAGACACCGGGGAACGCCGTGCCGTCGGGATCGTCGGGATCGTCGGGATCGTCGCGCGGATCCACGGCGGCCGGCGGTTCAGGCAGCCCCGCCACTCCGACCCGGGCCGCGCGACCTGACACGAACGGACCCGGCACGAACGGACCCGGCACGAACGGACCCGGCACCCCGGGCCCGGCAGCCACGACCCCCGAATCGTCCGCCGCCCCCCGGCGGACGCGGCCGGCCGCCCCCGTCCGGCCGCGCCCGGTCGGCACCCCGTTGGTCGTGGCCAGGCGCCCGGCGATGACACCGCGTGTCCTCGCCGCGGTTCCGCCGCGTACCCCGGCCACGATCGCCGACCGGGCGACCAAGCCCTCTCCCGAGGACAGTCCCGTACGCCCGGAGCCCGGACCGGCCGCCACCGCGGACCCGGCCCCGCGCACCGCGTCCCGCCCCGGCCTCGGCGCCCCGCTCGGCGAACTGCCCGCCACGGCGCGGCGGATCGACGGCCCGGCGTCACCGGCCCCGACCGCCGCTCCGCCGACCGCCGCCTCGCCGGGCGACGGGCCGGCGATGCCCGTCATGCGTCGGATGGCCGAGCCCGAGGGCACGTCGGGACCCACGCCGGAACCCACCCCGCCCCGCCCGAGTCGCTCCGGTCTCGGGGCCCCGCTCCGTTCACTCCCTCCGACGGCCACGCCGGCGGCGCCCCTGCTGGGCGGCAACGCGCCGGTCCAGCGCCGCACGCTCCCGGTGGACCGGGGGAGCGCGCCCACGGACACCCCGACGCCGGCACGCCCCCACTCGGGCACCCCGGCCACCCCGTCGGCCCCCGCCTCCGCGACCGGGTCGACTCCGGTGGTTCCGGTGTTCCGTGCGGTGGACAAGCCCTCGGGACCTACCCCTGGAGCGCAGGACACTCCCTCGACCGGGCCTGTGGTGCAGCGGGCGACGGGCCCGGCCGACGACTCGTCGTCGGGTTCCACACCGGCGGTCCCGCTCGCGGGTCCGGCCGAGTCGCATCCGGACCGGCTGGTCCCGGTGTCCCGAGCCGTCGAGAAGACGACCGGTCCGACCGGCGACGCCCCGAGCACCCCGAACACCCCGAGCACTCCGAACACCCCGGCATCGGAGGGCCGTACGGCCGGACCCACTCCGGTGGTCCCGGTCACGCGTCCGGCGGACGCGCGCCCGGAGCCGCTGATTCCCGTGTCGCGAGCCGTGGAGAAGACGACCGGCCCGACGAACACCGGGGAGTCGGCAGGTCGTTCGGCCGGGTCGACCCCGGCCGTCCCGTCGCCCCCCGCGGTGCAGCGGGCGACGGGCCCGGCGGAGGTCTCGTCGTCGGGTTCCACCCCGGCTGTCCCGCTCGCGAGCCCGGCCGAGCCGCGTCCCGAGCCGCTGATCCCGGTGTCCCGGGCGGTCGAGAAGACGACCGGCGGCCCGGGCGGAGCCCCGACCACCGGCGGCGGATCCACGCCGCCGTCGTCGGGAGGCCCGTCGGCGGGAGGCTCCTCGTCGGGACCGACTGTCGCGCGAACCCCCGCCCCCGCGCACCGGGCCGACTCCACGTCGCGTACTCCGGCCGGCACTCGCGCGTCGACACCTTCCGGTGCCGGACGGACGGCCCCCGTCGTCCGCGTCGTCCCCGCCGTCCAGCGCTCGCGGCGACTGCTCGCCGACCGGCCGCTGGCCGTCAGTACGCGCGCCACCGAAGGCTTCTCCACGTCGGCGCCCGCGCCTTCGGCGGCCGCGACCGCCCGCCCCGTGGTCGTGGCCAACTGGCGCCGGGAGCCCGCACCCGAACCGTCGGCGAACTCAGCCGCTCCCGCGCCGGCCCCCTCTCCCGCGCGCCCGTCATCCGTGCAGCGCGCCGCCGGCAAGCCCGGCGCACCCGCGTCCGCGCCCCGGGCCCAGCGCGCCGGCCGGCCCCCGCGCCAGGCCGGGTCCGCCGACGAGCCGGCACCGCCCCGGCGTGGCCTGCTCGCCCGGCGGCGTCCGGCGACGAACGGCGGCTCCCCGAACGGCCCGGCGGACCACCCGGTTTCGGGGGTCGTCCCCGGCGCCACCAAGCCGGTGAGCCCTCCGACCCTGCCCCCGGTCCAACGCGCCGCCCTTCCGCAGCCGGCAGCACCACTGGCACCATCAGCACCGGCGGCTCCCGTAGCCCAGAGGACCCCAACCGCCCCCGCTGCCCCAACCGCCCGCGCCGTACCCGTCGTACGTCTCGACCCGAGCCCCTCGTCCACCCGGCCGCACACCGGTCCCACCGCCGCCCCCGTGCAGCGCCTGGCCGCCCAGCCGATGACGTACACGAGGGGCGCAGGGCCCGGGGCCGTGGCCGAGCCGCCCCCGCCGCCCGTGGTCACGGGCCGGACCGCAAGCCCGCAGCTCCAGGCCAAGGCCGTCCAGCGGATGGCCGAGGCGGGCCTCAGCGGCGTCCCGGTGACCCCGGTGGCCCGCACGCCCTCCACGACCACCACCGACAGCAAAGCCACCACCGCCAAGGGCTCCACCCCGGACGCAAGCCCCAGCACCAACCCCAAGAGCGGCCGCGAACTCGACGAACTGGCCCGCCAGTTGATCGACCCGGTGGCCCGCCTGCTCCGGGCCGAGATGCGCCGCGGACGCGAACGCACCGGCCGCCCGCACGACAACCGCCGCTGAACCAAGCCACCACCCCCGCACCACAGAACGCGCCCCCCGGGCAAGGAGAGAGATGACGGACAGCATCGTCGCGACGAGCGTGTTCTTCCGGCTCGCGATCGGCGGCAACGACCTGGGCGCCTTCCACAGCTGCTCCGGTCTCGGCGCCGAGGTGGAGATGGAGCAGTACGCGGAGGGTGGCAACAACGGGTTCGCCTGGCAGCTCCCCGGCCGGATCACCTGGTCCAACATCACCCTGACCCGCCCGGTCACCAAGGACACCGCCAAGATCGCCCGCTGGCTGGACGAGATCGTCAGGCGGGTCGAGCCCAAGGACGGCGAGATCGTCGCGCTCCGGCCCGACCTCAGCCGCATCGTCAGCTGGCAGGTGCTCGGCATCGTCCCGGTCCGCTGGCAGGGCCCGTCCTTCGACCCGGCCAGCTCCCAGGTCGCGACGGAGACCCTGGAGATCGCCCACGAGGGCCTGCGCCCGTCCTGACAGCCGGCACCCCACCCGACGAGAGGAGGTACGTACCCGATGGCACGCGGCCGAGCCAACCGCACCCAAGCCCAACTGACGATCATGGAACCGCCCACGAAGGTCGGCGCCAAGCCCGGCGGCACTCTCGCCCGCGTCAAGCTCCAGTTCAACCCGTCGACCCTGTCGATGAGCAAGACCACCGAGTGGCGGCGCACGCCCTCCCGGATGGCCGGCCAGTCGGCCCTGCCCGAGTTCGTCGGCAGCGGACCGCGGTCGCTCTCGCTGGAGGTCTTCCTCGACGCGACCGCCAAGCACGACAACTCCGTCGAGAAGGCCGTCCAGCAGATCATGATCGCCCTCGTGCCCACCAAGGCCAGCCTGGCCCGCAAGACGCCGGCCAGCCCCTGGGTGCGGTTCGAATGGGGTACGTCGAAGACGACCTCGTTCGACGGCGTGCTCTCCAACTTCTCCGTCAACTACAGCCTCTTCGACGTCGACGGGAAGCCGCTGCGCGCCACCTGCTCGCTCTCCATCGAGGAGGCGAGCGTCGACCCGGCGGGCCAGAACCCGACGTCCGGCTCGCGCGAGGCACGCCGTACGCACCGCGTCGTCGCGGGCGACAGCCTGCCGTTGCTCGCCTGGCGCGAGTACGGCGACGCCACCGCCTGGCGCGTCATCGCCGAGGCCAACGGCGTCGACGACCCCATGGTGCTCGTGCCCGGTACGGAACTGATCGTGCCGAGCACCGAGGACGAGACCCCGGAGGAGGAACGATGAGCCCGGACCGACGCGGCCGGTCGTTCGCGGCCGACCCGATCGTCGAGGCCCCGGCCCCACTGCCGGACGCCTGGGTCAAGCAGTTGGTCAGCTGCGTGGTCGACGAGAACGTGGGACTGCCGGACACCGCCCTGGTGACGTACCGCGACCCGGACCACCAACTGCTCACCGCCACCGGGATCAGCATCGGCACACCACTGAAGATCTCGGTCGCGACCGCCCAGGCCGGGCCGTCCAAGGTGCGGCTGTTCACGGGCGAGGTGACGGCGCTGGAGCTGGACCACGACAACACGGGCTCGTTCACGGTGATCCGCGCGCACTCCAAGGTGCACCGCCTCCAGCGTGGCCGCAAGGTCGTCGCGTTCCGCAACTTGACGACGGCGGCCATCGTCAAGAAGATCGCCGCCGGGGCCGGTCTGCCCGTCGGCAAGGTCGAGGCCGCGCCGGTCACGCACAAGCAGATCTCCCAACCCAACGTCTCCGACTGGGAGTTCCTCCAGTACCTGGCGGGGGAGAGCGGCGCCCATGTGCGGGTCGACGAGAAGGGCATGCTCCAGTTCGTGAAGCCGAAGCCCGCCTCGTCCGCGCCGGCCCCGTCCACCCGGGCGAGCGCGAACCCGATGGTCCTGGAGTACGGGGCCAACCTGCTCGCCCTCCGTGCCGTCCTGACGGGCGCCGACGGGGCGAGCAAGGTGGAGGTGCGGGGCTGGAACGTGAACACCAAGGCCCCGCTGGTCGCGAGCAAGCCCTCCGTCCGCAGCGACACCTTCGTCCCGGGGCTCTCCCCGTCGAAGGCGTCCATGTTCGGCAAGACCGCGCAGATCACCGTCGCCGACACCCCGTACCGTACGCAGGCCGAGACGAGGCACGTGGCCGGTTCCGTGGCCGCGTCGGTGAGCGCCGGGTTCGGCGAGTTCGAGGCGGTCGTCGAGGGGAACCCCGGGCTTCGCGCGGGCAAGCCGGTCACCCTCGGCAACGTGGGCGCCGACTTCTCCGGCAGGTACACAGCCACCGCCGTCCACCACGTCCTGGAGCCGGTGGGCGGCTACCGTACGACGGTCGTGGTCAGCGCCTCGCCCGACCGCTCCCTCCTCGGCCTCGCCTCGGGCGGCGGCGCGCCCGCGCGCCCCGCGCGGATGCCGGGTCTCGCCATCGGCGTGGTCACCAACGTTCGTGAGGTGGGCGGGCAGCAGCGTGGCTGGGTGCAGCTGAAGTTCCCGTGGCTCGACGAGCAGTACGAGACGGACTGGGTACGGACCGTCCAGTGGGGCGGCAAGGGCGGCGGCGGGGTCTTCAGCCCCGAGGTCAACGACGAGGTCCTCGTCGGCTTCGAACAGGGGCTGCTGGACAGCCCGTACGTGATCGGCGGCCTCTACAACGGCGTCGACAAGCCGTCGAAGCACGACGTGCCGCTCGTCGACAAGACCAGCGGCAAGATCCAGCGCCGCTCCCTGGTGTCCCGCTCGGGCCACCGCCTCGAACTGCTCGACACCAGGACCGGTGTGTCCGGGATACGGCTGGCCAGCGGCAACAAGCGGCTGGAGGTGAAGCTCGACGAGCGCCTCAACCAGATCGACGTCACCGTCTACCGACCGGGCGGCAGAAGCCCGCTGACGTCGATGACGCTGACCCCGACGGAGATCACGCTGGACGCGGGGATGGGCACCCTCAACCTGAACGGCCGGACGGTGAACATCAACAGCAAGACCGCGATGAACATCGACGCCAGGACCACGATGAACATCAGCGCCAAGACCGGGGTCACCGTCACCGGCGGGACGGCGGCGACGGTCAAGGCGGCGGTCATCAACCTCAACTGATCCGCCCACCGGGCCTCCCACCCCGTACCGCTTCGACCTCGTCATCAGCAAGGAGTATGTGAATGCCTCCCGCAGCGCGCGTAGGAGACCCCACGGCCCACGGCGGTGCCCTCGGCACCCCGCCGCCCGGGCCCTTCACCGCCAGGGTCGCCACCGTGCTCATCGGCGGCAAGCCGGCCGCGGTGACCGGAAGCGTGAACGTCTGCGGGCCGCACGCGTACCTCGCCCTCACCAACCTGGTCAAGCCGAGCCCGCAGGCCGCCACCCGCCGCGTACTGATCGGTGGGCTGCCGGCCGCCTGCGCGACGGACGACACGGTGTGCGGATCGAAGATCATGGCGGGTGCGCCGAACGTCCTCATCGGGGGGCCGCTGTGAGCGAGCGGTTCATAGGCCGCGGTTGGGGCTTCCCGCTCCGGGTGAGCCCCACCGGCGGAATCGGGATGGTGGAGCGCGACCGGGAGATCGAGGAGGCCATCCGCCTCGTCCTGGGTACGGCTCCGGGCGAGCGCCCGATGCGCCCCGAGTTCGGCTGCGGGATCCACGAGTACGTGTTCGCGCCGGGTGACGACGAGACGGCCGGCCGGATCGGCCACGAGGTGCGGACGGCGCTGGAGCGGTGGGAGCCGCGGATCGAGGTCGACGACGTGGTGGTCGCGTTCGACGCCGTGGACGAGGGCGTCCTCTACATCGACGTCCGGTACACGATCCGGTCCACCAACGACCTGCGGAACCTGGTCTTCCCGTTCTACTCCATCCCCTCCACCGAGGGCTCCGACGAGACGGGAGTGCGCTGATGGCGCTGCCCTCACCCAACCTGGACGACCGGCGGTTCCAGCAGCTGGTCGACGAGGCGAAGCGGTACGTGCAGCAGCGGACGCCGGAGTGGACCGACCACAACGTGTCGGACCCCGGAGTCACGCTGATCGAGACCTTCGCGTACATGGTCGACCAGCTGCTCTACCGGCTGAACCGCGTCCCGGACAAGAACTACATGGCCTTCCTGGACCTGTTGGGCGTCAGGCTCTTCCCACCGACGGCGGCGACGGCGGAGGTCGACTTCTGGCTGTCCGCGCCCCAGCCCGACACGGTGATGCTGCGGGCGGGCGTCGAGGTGGCGACCGAACGCGGGGAGACGGAGGAGGGGGTGGCCTTCGGCACCATCGCCGACCTGCCGATCGTGCCCAGCTCCCTGACCCGTCTGGTCACCGCCCACGCGGGCGGCGAGCAGACCGACCGCACGGCCGCCCTCGCCGAGGGCCGGGACATCCCCTGCTTCCAGGCCGCTCCGGCCCCGGGGGACGCCGTGCTGTTCGGCCTGCCGACCGCGGTCCCGCGCTGCATCGTCGCCGTCCAGCTGGACAGCCGCGTCGAGGGCGTCGGTGTCGACCCGAGGCAGCCGCCCTTGGTGTGGGAGGCCTGGGACGGCGCGCGATGGGCGCTGTGCGAGACCGACTCGGACACCACGGGCGGCCTCAACCGGCCCGGCGAGGTCATCGTCTTCGTACCGGCGGGTCACACGGCCTCCGTGGTCGCGGGCACCCGGGCCGGCTGGCTGCGCTGCCGCGTCACCGCCCCCGAGGCGGGCCAGCCGTTCTACTCCGTGTCGCCGACCGTCCGCGAGGCGGAGGTGTTCACCGTCGGCGGCACGATGACGGTTGAGCACGCGGAGACGGTCCACGACACCATGCTGGGCGCCTCCGACGGGGTGGCGGGCCAGCGGTTCCGGCTGCACCGTCCGCCGATCCTGCTCGACGGCGAACCGCCGCTGGTCGAGGTGTCGGCCGGGGAAGGCTGGGAGACCTGGACGCAGGTGGACCACTTCGGCGCCTCCTCACCCACCGACCGGCACGTCGTCGTGGACGCCACGACGGGCGAGTTCACCTTCCCGCCCGAACTGCGCGAGCCGGACGGCACGGTGCGCACCTACGGCGCCGTGCCCGACCAGGGCGCCCAGGTGCGGGTCACGCGCTACCGCACCGGCGGCGGCGCCGGCGGCAACGTGGCGCGCGGCGCGATCTCGGTCCTGCGCAGCTCCGTCCCGTACGTCGCCCGGGTCGAGAACCGTGAGGCGGCGCGCGGCGGGGTCGACGGCGAGACCGTCGACAACGCGAAGGTGCGGGCCCCGCACGTCCTGCGGATCCGGGACCGTGCGGTCACCGCCCAGGACTACGAGTTCATCGCCCGCGAGGCGGCCCCCTCGGTACGGCGGGTGCGCTGTCTGCCCGCCGTGGCGGGGGAGGGCGGCGCGGTACGGGTCCTGATCGTGCCGGACGCGGTGGCGGACGAGGGCGACGACCGGCTGCGCTTCGAGCAGCTGATCCCCTCGGAGCAGGCCCTGTCGGCGATCACGGCACGCCTTGACGAGCGCCGCCTGGTCGGCACGCGCCTCGTGGTGGAACCCCCGGCGTACCAGGGCGTCACGGTGGTGGCCCGGCTGATCGCCGAGCCGCAGGACGTGGACCGGGTGCGCGAGGACGCGCTGGCCGCGCTGTTCCGGCACCTGAACCCGCTGCACGGCGGCGCCGACGGCACGGGCTGGTCGTTCGGCCGGCCCGTCCAGTACGGAGAGGTCTTCGCGGTGCTCCAACGGGCGGCGCGGAACGCCCTGGTGGAGGAGGTCAAGCTGTTCCCCGCGGACCCGGTGACCGGCCGCCGGGGCGCCCCGGTCGAGCGGATCGACGTGGCGCGCAACGCCCTGGTCTTCTCGTACCAGCACCAGGTGGTCGTCGCTCCGGGTGACCTGGGCGGCGGCGCGTGACCAGAGCATCCGTCCCCGGTCTGCCGAGCCGCGTCCCGATCGGCGGCCTGCTGCCGGCCCTGTACGCGGACGACGACCTGGCGCAACGCTTCACCGCGGGCCTGGACACCGTCCTGGCCCCGGTCTTCTCCACCCTGGACAACCTCCCCGCGTACTTCGACCCGGCGCTCACGCCCCCGGACTTCCTGCGCTGGCTCTCGACCTGGCTCGGCGTGGACCTGGACGAGGAGTGGCCGGAGGAACTGGCCAGGACGGTCGTGGCCCGAGCGATGGAACTCCACCGCTGGCGCGGCACACGCCGCGGCCTGGAGGAACGCCTGCGCCTGTGCCTGGGCGTGGAGGCCCAGATCATCGACGGCGGCGGAGCCACGTGGTCGAGCACCCCGAACGCGGCACTGCCACCTGCTCCGACAGGCGAACTCCTGGTACGAGCCTGGCCGACGGGCCCCCGGCCGGTGACGGCCCGCGAGGTCCTGGACGTAGTCATGTCATCCTGCCCGGTTCACCTGACGTGCCGAGTGGAGATCCTCACCGGCCCACCGGCCGAGGAAGGTAACTGACCATGCGCACCTGCCAGGACTGCGGCACGGCGAACGGCGACACGGACGACTTCTGCGGCAACTGCGGCGCGTACGTGGGCTGGGCACAGGAAGAGGAGACGGCGAAGGAGAAGCATCGGGAACAGGACAGGGACAGGGACAGGGAACGCCGGAGGGCGGAGGAGGAGCCGGCGGAGGAGACCCCGGGACTCCAGTTCCCCTCGCCACTGGCGGCCGCCCCGGAGCTCCCGACGCAGATCCCGTCGCAACTCCTGCCGGACCTTCCGGTGGACATCCCGGCGGAACCCCAGACGGGATTCCTGAGGGGAATCCTGAGGGGATTCCAGTCGGAACTCCCGCCGGAACTCACACCGGACATCTCCATCGACATCGCCGCTCCCACGAACGAGCCCGATGCCACGAACGAGCCCGATTCGGAGCCGCAGCAGACGTCCAGGCGTCGGCCGGCCTCGCCGCCCCCGCCGGCTCCCATCGCCCCACCCAAGCCCACGCACAGCCCCACGAACGGGCCCACGCCCAGCCCCGTCCCGCCCCGCACTCCCACGCCGATCCCCACGCCGAGACCACAGCCGGAGGAACCCCCGGTGGGGGCGGTAGGGGCGGTGAAGCCGGCGAAGCCGATCGCGCAGCGCCCGAAGGTACGTCGGGGGGCGGAGGACGAGCCGCAGGACGGCCTGCCGTGCCCGGCCTGCGGCACGCGGAACGCCCGGGGCCGCCGCTTCTGCCGCCGCTGTGCGACCCCGCTCAGCCAGGCGGCCCCGGCGGCACCGCTGCCGTGGTGGCGCACGGTGTGGCCGTTCCGACGCAGGGTGCGCTCGGGCTCGGGCCAGTTCCTGCGCCGCCTGATCATCGTCCTGGTGCTGCTGGGCCTGGTGGTGGGCGGCTACTTCCTGATCCCGGCGGGCCGTTGGCTCTACGAGGACGTGCGGGACAAGCTGGGCAAGGCGACCCCGATCACGGCGCAGTCGGTCGAGGCGAGCGCATCGGTCCCGAAGCACGGGGCGGCGCTGGCGACGGACGGCCTGAGCAACACCTACTGGGGCGCCCCGAAGGTGGGCGACTCCCTCAACTTCACCTTCCGCTCCCCGTTCCGCCTGGTGGACGTGGTCGTCCACACCGGCACCTCGAAGAAGGCGGAGACCTTCCGCAGCCAGGCCCGCCCGATCCGCGCGGACCTGCTGGTGACGGCGGAGGACGGCAAGACCCACAAGAAGACCATCACCCTGGCCGACAAACCAGGCCCCCAGACGATCCAGACGGGCTACAGCGACGTCGTCTCCGTCCAACTGACCCTCCACGAAGCAACAGGCCTCTCCGAGGGCCGCCACCTGGCCGTGGCAGAAGTCGAGTTCTTCAAACGAAGCTGATCCGCTCCTCGTCGCCCCTTGTAAGATCATCGCCAACGATCGCTGGGGGAAGGGCGCTTGCGTGCTGTATGAGATTGCGGATTTCTTCGGGGCCGACGACTACTTCAGCACCGAGGGTGCCGAGGAGTGGTCGGAGATCCAGTCGGTGCTGGACGGCCTGACGCTTCAGCTGCAGCCGAGTGGTCAGGCCGGTCTCGACGGTAAGGCCATCTTCGATCCGAAGGGGACGAACAAGGCGCTCACCGAAGGGGCCGCCGCGTTCGGGTGGGGGAAGATCTCGCTGCCTCCGGACCTGACGGCATTCGGCACCGACTGGGATGCCGGAAAGAACGCGGTGCTCGCGGAGTGGCAGTTCTCGAACTATCCGTTCCTCTGGAACAACATCGTTCGCAGCCAGGTCGTCGCCCGGAACGGCTGGCTGTTGGCGGGGATGATGGATTCTCCGAAGGCCCTGCTGGTCGTCACCAAGAGCGGCTGCCTGCCCGCGTCGCAGAGCACGCTCTACTTCGAGCAGGGGAAGGCGCAGCTCGAGAAGGCTCGGGCCACCCTCGACCTGGATCTGGCCATTCGTCTGGTCGGCTTGACCATAGAGCCGAACGCCACGACGGTGTCGGCCTCGTGGAACAACTACGCCGGAAGGACGTCCAGGAGCGTGGTCGCCGGTGAATACCGGGAATTCGACGTCGCCTGGAAGCCCGCCAAGGCCGGCCGGCGATCGGCGAACCTGACCGCTCAGCTCTGACGTACGACGGCTGACGTCGCGTCGTGGGGTCGGCCCGAAACGGGTCGACCCCCTTCGTCTAGAACAGGACGATCGGTTCTTCGGTCTCCGTCTCCCGGGCGTCCTGGTTCGGCACGCTCGGGAGGTTCGGCAGGCCGTCCGAGTCGCCGCGGAGTCGGCCGCCGAACGCCTCTTCCTCGGTGGTCAGCCGCTTTTCGAGCTCCACCAGGTGGTGCGCCTCGTCAAAGCGCTTCGACTTGCTTCGCTCGGTCGCCTTGTTCCCCACCTGGACCTGGAACCGGTACTTGTCGATCGACTCACCGGTCCGCGCGACGTAGTCGCGCAGCGTCTTCAGGTTCGGAAAGACGCCATCCGCGTCCGGTTCTCCCGAGAGCCGCTGCATGGCGATCTCGTGGTACGTCGGGTCCAGCTCCGCCCCGAGGAAGTTCCGCCCGTGGTCGCGGGCCACCACGGCGACGGTCCCCGTCCCCATGTAGGGGTCCAGCACGACGTCCCCCGGCTTGGTGGTCGCGAGGAGCATCCTCGCCACCATGTCCTCCGGGAACTGCGCGGGGTGCACGGTCTGCTCTTCGTGGTTGTGCTTGACGTTCTGGAAGAGCCAGATGTCGCCGGGGTTCTTCCCGAGCGGGTTGCAGGTCAGCTCGCCCTTGTTGTCGCCCCGCCAGGACTTCTTGTTCTGGTACTTCTGCGGAACCCGAATCTCGTCGAGAAAGAACTTGTACTCCTCTCCCTTGGAGAACCAGAGGATCGCCTCATGGCGAGCGGAGAACTTGTTCTTGGCGTGCAGGCCGTGCGGCCGCACCCACACGATGCGATTCCTGGGGACCATCCCCAACTCTTCGAGTACGGGAAAGAACTTCACGTCCAGCGGGATGTGCACGCCCTTGTCGGCGTACACCCCGACCTGCCAGAAAATGGAGCCCGTGTCCTTGAGAACCCGGTGGCATTCACGGAGAACCCGCGCCTGCAGATCCATGTACTCAGCGAGCTGAGTGCGCGATTCGTAGGACTTCCCGATGTTGTAGGGAGGGGAGGAGATGATGGTGTCGACGCTGTCGTCCGGGAGCTTCGTCAGCCACGCGAGGCAGTCGCCCGAGTGGATCTCGTTGAGCTGCGACAACTTCCTACCCTCCACGAAGATCACCCTTGCCCACCAGCGGACGCAGGAGTCTTCGAGTGTAGGCGATGGCGGCGCGCCGGGACCGTTCCATCGACTCCGACGACAGCCGGTGGAGCACCCTCGTCAGTGCAGTGACGGACGTGGGTGAGTGGCCCAGTGTTCGTCCGCGGTCATGCCCATCAGTACGACGTCGTGGTAGCCGCCGGCGAAGAACTCGTGCTGCCGGAGCCGTCCTTCCGCCACGAAACCGAGCCGTCGGTACAGAGCGAGCGACGCCTCGTTGAACGCGTAGACCTCGACCTCGCACTTGTTGAACCGCCGCTCGGCGAACATGAACGTGAGGATCAGCTCCGTGGCTTCCCTGGCGTAACCGTTGCCGCGCCGATCGCGGACGATCTCGATCCCCACCTTGAACCGTCCCGCACGGGCGTCGGTCTCCCCGACCGTCACGGACCCCGCGAACGCCCGGTCGCCCAGCGTCTCGACGACCAGCCGGAAAGCGTCACCGCCCGGCTCACGCCCGGCCCGCTCCGCGGTCCAGGACCGGAAGCCCTCCGCCGAGCGCGGCAGCTCGACGAGATCCGCCTTGCGTACGTCGACGCTGTGCTCGGCGAGCGCCCGGAACCCCTCCCAGTCCTCCGGCTCGACACCCCGCAGGCGCACCTTCTCGCCCACCCACATGTCACCCACGACGCCCCCCGATGCCTCGACCCGTACGCACGCACGGCTGACCACGCAAGAAGACCCCGTCCTCAGCTTTACGCTGACGGCGGGGTCTCTTCGGGCACTTCCTGCGAAGTGCCCCCGGCAGGATTCGAACCTGCGCACACGGCTCCGGAGGCCGTTGCTCTATCCCCTGAGCTACGGGGGCGTCCGCCGCGTTCGGCGGCGACGGGTAGAACCCTACCAGCATCCGAGCCGTGGCTGTGAACAGGTATTTCCGTCGAGTCACCGACCCCGCGTTCCCCCTCACGGGTCGGAAGTGGGCAAAACCCGGACGCAGCCACTTCCTGCGACCTACTCTCGTCGTGTGTCAGGCATGTCCGGTCGGGTGCTCGTTGTCGATGACAACCGGGTGATCCGGCAGTTGATCAGGGTCAATCTCGAGCTTGAGGGCTTCGAGGTCGTGACCGCGGCCGACGGTGCCGAGTGTCTGGATGTCGTGCATCAGGTACAGCCCGATGTCGTCACGCTCGACGTCGTCATGCCCCGGCTGGACGGGTTGCGCACCGCCGAGCGGCTGCGGTCCGATCCGCTCACCAGTCATCTGCCCGTCGCCATCGTCAGTGCCTGCACGCAGTACGAGATGGACAGCGGTGTCGCCCTCGGCGTCGACGCCTTCCTCGCCAAGCCCTTCGAACCCGCCGAGCTCGTACGCGTCGTACGCAAGCTCATGCACCGCGACGGGCGGGAGCCCGGGGAGCGCCGTGGCGGACAGGAGGGGCCGTCGGCGATCGACGGAAGACACGACGGCAGCGGACGCGACGAAAGACGCGACGGCCGGCACGACGAAAGACATGACGGAAGTCTCGACGCCAGACGCGACGCCAGACACGACGGAAGTCACGACGGAAGTCACGACGGCAGACACGGGGTCGGGCGCGCCGGTACCCGGCCCTAGTGGCCGCGGTGACCGCATCGCGAAACCGGTTGGCGTTCCGACCCCCCTTCTCCCATACGCTTGTCCCGTGACCCCCGCGGACCTCTCCCTCACCGTGCTGCACGCCGTGCGCCGTGCGGTCGACGACGGTGCGCTCCAGGTCGCGGCCCACGACGTTCCCGAGCGCATCAAGGTCGAGCGACCCCGGCCCGGCGGCCGCGGCGACTACGCCAGCAACGTCGCCCTCACCCTCGCCCGAGCCGCTCGCCGCCCGCCCCTCGACGTCGCCGCCATCCTCCGTGACCGGCTCGACCGGAGCCCCGGGCTCGCCGCCGTCGACATCACCGGGCCCGGGTTCCTCAACTTCACCCTGCACACCGGCGCCCAGCAGGATCTCGTACGCGAGATCCTTGAGCGCGGCCCCCGGTACGGATGGCGCGAGCCCACCGGCGCGGTCGCCCAGCCCACCTACCGCGCCGACGTCCGGGCCGCCGTCACCGCCGACGCGGTACGGCGCATCCTCGTCTCCCAGGGGTACGCCGTCCGCACGTACTGCGAGGACACCGCCGACCCCGACTGGACCGAGCTCGGCGTACGGATCGAGGCGCAGGGCGCCCGGGGCCGCCTGGCCACCGACATCGCCCCCCTTCCCGTCCCGTACACGGCCGCCGGGCTCCTCGACAGCCTCGGGCTCGACGCCGCCCGCTGGGGGCTGCTCGCCTCAGCCGCGCACGATCAGGCCAGGGTCGGTCACGAGCTCCTCCGCCAGCACGACGACAACCCCCTCTTCCGCGTCCGGTACGCCCACTCCCGTACCCACGCCCTGACGAGGAACGCCGCACAGACCGGGTTCCGCGGCGACGCCTCCGAGCCCGTCGAGAACCCCGACCTCCTCCGCGCCCTCGGCGACCACCCCGCCGTCCTCGCGGCCGCCGCCCGCCATCGCGCCCCCGACCGGGTCGCCCGGCATCTCGAAGTCGTCGCCGACGCGCTGCTCGACTTCCAGCACACCGTCCTGCCCCTCGGCGACGAGAAACCCTCGGCCGCCCACCGCTCCCGGCTCGCGCTCGCCGAAGCCGCCGGGGTGGTGCTCGCCGGTGGCCTGACCCTGCTCGGCATCCGCGCACCCCACGAGATTTGAAAGATGCAGACATGAGCCGATCCGCCCATCCCGCCGGGCCCCGCCACGCCGACGTCTTCCCCGAGGGCCACTACACGGCCCCGCCCGCCGACCTCAACGTCCTCGACCCCAAGGTCTGGGCGCGGACCGTCAGCCGTGACGACCAGGGACAGGCCACCGTCGGCGGGCTCGGTGTCACCCAGCTCGCCGAGGAGTTCGGGACCCCCGCCTACTTCCTCGACGAGACCGACTTCCGCGCCCGCTGCCGCGCCTGGGCCGAGGCCTTCGGCGCCGACGCCGACGTCTTCTACGCGGGCAAGGCCTTCCTCTCCCGCGCCGTCGTCCGCTGGCTCACGGAAGAGGGGCTCAACCTCGACGTCTGCTCCGCCGGCGAGCTCAGCACCGCACTCTCCGCCGGCATGCCCGCCGAGCGCATCGCCTACCACGGCAACAACAAGAGCGAGGAAGAGATCCGCCGGGCCGTCGAGGCCGGCGTGGGCCGCATCGTCCTCGACTCCTTCCAGGAGATCGTCCGCGTCGCGCACATCGCCCAGTCCCTCGGCAAGCGCCAGCGCGTCCAGATCCGTGTGACCGTCGGCGTCGAGGCGCACACCCACGAGTTCATCGCCACCGCCCACGAGGACCAGAAGTTCGGCATCGCCCTGGCCGGCGGCCAGGCCGCCGAGGCCGTGCGCCGCGCGCTGAGCCTCGACGGGCTCGAGCTCATCGGGATCCACTCCCACATCGGCTCGCAGATTTTCGACATGGCCGGCTTCGAGGTCTCCGCCCGCCGTGTCGTCCAGCTCCTCGCCGAGGTACGCGACGAGCACGGCGTCGAGCTCCCCGAGATCGACCTCGGCGGCGGCCTCGGCATCGCCTACACCTCCGAGGACGACCCCCGCGAGCCGCACGACATCGCCAAGGCGCTCAACGAGATCGTGACGCGGGAGTGCGAGTCCGCCGGGCTCCGTACGCCCCGCATCTCCGTCGAGCCGGGCCGCGCCATCGTCGGACCCACCGCCTTCACGCTGTACGAGGTCGGCACCGTCAAGCCCCTCGAAGGCCTCCGGACCTACGTCTCCGTCGACGGCGGCATGTCGGACAACATCCGCACCGCGCTGTACGACGCCGAGTACAGCGTCTCCCTCGTCTCGCGGACCAGCGACGCCGCGCCCATGCTCGTCCGCGTCGTCGGCAAGCACTGCGAGAGCGGCGACATCGTCGTACGGGACGCGTTCCTGCCCGCCGACATCGCCCCCGGCGACCTCGTCGCCGTACCGGCCACCGGCGCCTACTGCCGCTCCATGGCCAGCAACTACAACCACGCACTCCGCCCGCCCGTCGTCGCCGTCCGCGACGGCGAGGCGCGTGTGATCGTCCGGCGCGAGACGGAGGAAGATCTCCTGCGTCTCGATGTCGGCTAATGAAATAGATGTCTCAGGATCCGGACGGAGGACAGAAACCTCCGTCCGGTGAGTGAGACTGGTCCACACCGTAGAGATACGAAGAAGTACGAGAAAGAGGTCGGATGATGCGTACGCGTCCGCTGAAGGTGGCGCTGCTGGGCTGTGGTGTGGTCGGCTCAGAGGTGGCGCGCATCATGACGACGCACGCCGACGACCTCGCCGCGCGCATCGGCGCCCCGGTCGAGCTCGCCGGCGTCGCGGTCCGCCGCCCCGACAAGGTCCGGGCCGGCATCCCCGCCGAGCTGATCACCACCGACGCCACCGCCCTGGTCAAACGGGGCGACATCGACGTGGTCGTCGAGGTCATCGGCGGTGTCGAGCCCGCCCGCACGCTGATCACCACCGCCTTCGAGCACGGTGCCTCCGTCGTCTCCGCGAACAAGGCGCTCCTCGCCCAGGACGGCGCGAACCTGCACGCCGTCGCAGAGGAGCACGGCGAGGACCTCTACTACGAGGCCGCCGTCGCCGGCGCCATCCCGCTGATCCGGCCGCTGCGCGAGTCCCTCGCCGGCGACAAGATCAACCGCGTGATGGGCATCGTCAACGGGACGACGAACTTCATCCTCGACTCGATGGACACCAACGGCGCCGGGTACAGCGAGGCGCTCGACGAGGCCACCGCCCTCGGGTACGCCGAGGCCGACCCGACCGCCGACGTCGAGGGCTTCGACGCCGCCGCCAAGGCCGCCATCCTCGCCGGGATCGCCTTCCACACCCGCGTACGTCTCGACGACGTCTACCGCGAGGGCATGACCGAGGTCACCGCCGCCGACTTCGCCTCCGCCAAGCAGATGGGCTGCACCATCAAGCTGCTCGCGATCTGTGAGCGGGCCGCCGACGGCGAGTCCGTCACCGCGCGCGTGCACCCGGCGATGATCCCGCTGAGCCACCCGCTCGCCTCCGTCCGCGAGGCCTACAACGCCGTCTTCGTCGAGTCCGAGGCGGCCGGCCGGCTCATGTTCTACGGCCCCGGCGCCGGCGGCGCTCCGACCGCCTCCGCCGTCCTCGGCGACCTGGTCGCCGTGTGCCGCAACAAGCTCGACGGGGCCACCGGCCCCGGGGAGTCCGCGTACACCCAGCTGCCCGTGAGCCCCATGGGCGACGTGGTGACGCGGTACCACATCAGCCTCGACGTGACCGACAAGCCTGGCGTCCTCGCCCAGGTAGCGACGGTCTTCGCCGAGCACGGCGTGTCGATCGACACCGTCCGTCAGCAAGGACGACAGGACGGAGGCGGCGAGGCCTCCCTCGTCGTCGTCACCCACCGCGCGCCCGACGCCGCCCTCTCCGGGATCGTCGAAGCGCTGCGCAAGCTCGACACCGTGCGCGGTGTCGCCAGCATCATGCGTGTTGAAGGGGAGTAAGGACCCATGACCAGCAAGGGCACCCACCAGTGGCGCGGCATCATCGAGGAGTACCGGGACCGCCTTCCGGTCACGGACGCGACGCCGGTCGTCACGCTCCGTGAGGGCGGCACGCCGCTCGTTCCCGCTCAGGTCCTCTCCGAGCGCACGGGCTGCGAGGTGCACCTCAAGGTCGAGGGCGCCAACCCCACCGGCTCCTTCAAGGACCGCGGCATGACCATGGCCATCTCCAAGGCCAAGGAGGAGGGCGCGCAGGCCGTCATCTGCGCCTCCACCGGCAACACCTCGGCGTCCGCGGCGGCTTACGCGGTCCGCGCCGGCATGGTGTCCGCCGTCCTCGTGCCGCAGGGCAAGATCGCGCTCGGCAAGATGGGCCAGGCCCTCGTGCACGGCGCGAAGATCCTCCAGGTCGACGGCAACTTCGACGACTGCCTCGACCTGGCCCGCGCGCTGTCGGACAACTACCCCGTCGCGCTGGTCAATTCCGTCAACCCGGTACGGATCGAGGGCCAGAAGACCGCCGCCTTCGAGATCGTGGACATGCTGGGCGACGCCCCCGACATCCACGTCCTGCCCGTGGGCAACGCCGGCAACATCACGGCGTACTGGAAGGGGTACCGGGAGTACGCGGCCGACGGCCTCGCCACCCACCGCCCGCGCATGTGGGGCTTCCAGGCCTCCGGCTCCGCGCCGCTCGTGCGCGGCGAGGTCGTCAAGGACCCGTCGACCATCGCCACCGCGATCCGCATCGGCAACCCGGCCTCGTGGGACTACGCGATCGCCGCGCGCGACGAGTCGGGCGGCTTCATCGACGAGGTGACGGACCGTGAGATCCTGCGCGCCTACCGCCTGTTGGCCGCCCAGGAGGGCGTCTTTGTCGAGCCCGCCTCCGCCGCATCCGTCGCCGGTCTGCTGAAGGCCGCCGAGCAGGGCAAGGTCGACCCCGGCCAGCGGATCGTCTGCACCGTCACCGGCAACGGCCTGAAGGACCCCGACTGGGCCGTCGCCGGCGCACCCCAGCCGGTCACCGTCCCGGTCGACGCCGCCGCCGCGGCCGAGCGTCTCGGTCTGGCCTGATCCGACCCCCTCGCCCGGGGGTTCCGGTCGGTGTGAAACCCGATCAGGAACGTACATAGGCGCACAGGAAGGCTTGCGACACGCATCGTGCGCCTCCTGTGCGCCCTATGTCGCCACAGAACCTTCCTTCGATAGGCTGTACCGAACCCGCCCCGTCGCATATGCGCGGTGTCGTTGCCGTTGTCGCCCCCCGAGGCAGACGCGGCCCCCGGGTTTCCGTGTACTTCTCTTGAAAACCCGTAGTCGCAAGTCAAGGAGAGTCATCGAGCGATGGCCGGTCCCGCGTTCCGCGCCGCCGCCGTACGGGTGCGCGTTCCCGCCACCAGCGCCAACCTCGGCCCGGGCTTCGACGCCTTCGGCCTGTCGCTGGGTCTCTACGACGACGTCGTCGTCCGGGTCGCCGACTCCGGGCTGCACATCGACATCGCCGGTGAGGGCGCCGACACGCTCCCGCGCGACGAGAGCCACCTGCTCGTACGCTCCCTGCGTACCGCCTTCGACCTGCTCGGCGGACAGCCGCGCGGGCTTGAGGTCGTCTGCGCCAACCGCATCCCGCACGGCCGCGGCCTCGGCTCCTCCTCCGCCGCCATCTGCGCCGGCATCGTCGCCGCCCGCGCCGTGACCATAGGCGGCGACACCCGCCTCGACGAGGCGGCCCTCCTCGAACTCGCCACCGAGATCGAGGGACACCCCGACAACGTCGCCGCCTGTCTGCTCGGCGGCTTCACGCTCGCCTGGACCGAGTCCGGCGCCGCGCGGGCGATCAGGATGGATCCCTCCGATTCCATCGTTCCGGTGGTTTTCGTCCCCGGAAAGCCCGTACTGACCGAGACCGCCCGCGGTCTGCTGCCGCGCACCGTCCCGCACGTCGACGCCGCGGCCAACGCCGGCCGCGCCGCGCTCCTCGTCGAGGCGCTCACCCGCCGCCCCGAGCTGCTGCTCTCGGCCACCGAGGACCGGCTGCACCAGGAGTACCGGGCCCCCGCGATGCCGGAGAGCATCGCCCTTGTGAACCGGCTGCGGGCGGACGGCGTCCCCGCGGTCATCTCCGGCGCGGGCCCCACGGTGCTCGCGCTGGCCGAACACGGGACGGCCGACAAGGTCGCCCGACTGGCGGGCGAGGGATGGGCCGCGAACCGGCTCGATCTCGATGTGTCCGGAGCGAGTGTTCTGCCGCTCGCGCCCTAGGGACACGTGATTGCCGGTGAGGGAGAGGGGGAATGTTTGTTGGAGCCGGTAGTGTTAACCTCAAGTCAGCACCCGGCGCCTTTGTGGCGCGGTGTTGAGTGTCCCCATCCGGGACCACCGATTCTTCCGGGAGCCTCCCCAACTGCCTGAGCAGCCTGCCTGAGCAGTTTCGAGCACGCTCCGGAACCGGCACGACACCCCTCGCTCATCCTGTGTGAGGGCCGAGCAGGGGGCCTCGGGCCGGACCCAAGCACGTTTTTTCTCTTCCGCCGTACCCGGCGGGACCACCGCCCCGACACGGTCCACAAGCCAGGACCGTTGTCGGACAGCACAACCGGTCGCCGAGCCAGATGGCCGACGTCCGCTCCAGGGAAGGACCCTTCGTGAGCGACACCACCGATCTGATGGGCGTGACTGCCGACAACACGGTCGACACTTCCGCGCCCGCCGCAGGTGCTGCCACTGGCACCACCGCACGGCGCCGCCGCTCCGGCACCGGCCTCGAGGGCATGGTCCTGGCCGAGCTGCAGCAGGTCGCGTCCGGCCTCGGCATCAGGGGCACCGCGCGGATGCGCAAGAGCCAGCTGATCGAGGTCATCAAGGAGGCGCAGGCCGGCGGAGGGGCGTCCGCCCCCGCCAAGGCCGCCGCCGACACGGCTGAGACCAAGCCGAAGCGCCGCGCCACCTCCAAGGCCCGTACGGCCGAGGCCGCCGACGCCGAGACCGCTGCCCCCAAGGCGGAGAAGGCCGAGAAGGCCGTCGCCCAGCAGCAGATCGACATCCCGGGCCAGCCTGCCTCCGACGACCAGCCGGCCGGTGAGCGCCGCCGTCGTCGGGCCACCGCGCCCGCCGGCAGCCCGGAGGGCGAGGTCAAGGCCGAGTCCGCCCAGGCCGTCAAGACCGAGACCAAGGCCGACACCCGGACGGACTCCCGAACCGAGTCCCGTACGGACGCGTCCGCCGAGGCCAAGGCCGAGGGTGCCGTCGACACCGCCGAGGGCCGCGGCCGCCGTGACCGCGGCGAGCGTGGCGAGCGTCAGCGTGACCGCGGCGAGCGCGGTGAGCGTGGCGAGCGTCAGCGCGACCGCCGTGACCGCGGCAAGGGCGACGACCAGCAGAGCGGTGGCCAGGGCGGCCAGCGCCAGCAGCGTCAGGGTGGCCAGCAGGGTCAGCAGACCGGCCCGCAGGACGACTTCGACGACGAGGGCGGCCGTCGTGGCCGTCGTGGCCGCTACCGCGACCGCCGTGGCCGTCGCGGCCGCGACGAGTTCGCGCCGAACGAGCCGCAGGTCGCCGACGACGACGTCCTGATCCCCGTCGCGGGCATCCTCGACATCCTCGACAACTACGCGTTCATCCGGACCTCCGGCTACCTGCCCGGCCCGAACGACGTGTACGTCTCCCTCGCCCAGGTCCGCAAGAACGGTCTGCGCAAGGGTGACCACGTCACCGGCGCCGTGCGTCAGCCGAAGGACGGCGAGCGCCGCGAGAAGTTCAACGCGCTGGTCCGCCTGGACTCCTCGAACGGCATGGCCGCCGACTCCGGTCGCGGTCGCCCCGAGTTCAACAAGCTGACCCCGCTCTACCCGCAGGACCGGCTCCGTCTGGAGACCGACCCGAGCGTGCTGACCACGCGGATCATCGACCTCGTGTCGCCGATCGGCAAGGGCCAGCGAGGCCTGATCGTGGCCCCGCCGAAGACCGGCAAGACCATGATCATGCAGGCGGTCGCCAACGCGATCACCACGAACAACCCCGAGTGCCACCTGATGGTCGTCCTGGTCGACGAGCGTCCGGAAGAGGTCACCGACATGCAGCGGTCGGTCAAGGGCGAGGTCATCTCCTCGACCTTCGACCGCCCGGCCGAGGACCACACCACGGTCGCCGAGCTGGCCATCGAGCGCGCCAAGCGCCTCGTGGAGCTGGGTCACGACGTGGTCGTCCTGCTCGACTCGATCACCCGCCTGGGCCGCGCGTACAACCTCGCCGCCCCGGCCTCCGGCCGCATCCTGTCCGGTGGTGTCGACTCGACCGCGCTCTACCCGCCGAAGCGCTTCTTCGGTGCCGCGCGGAACATCGAGGACGGCGGCTCGCTGACCATCCTGGCCACCGCGCTGGTCGACACCGGCTCGCGCATGGACGAGGTGATCTTCGAGGAGTTCAAGGGCACTGGCAACATGGAGCTCAAGCTCGACCGGAAGCTCGCCGACAAGCGCATCTTCCCGGCCGTCGACGTCGACGCCTCGGGTACGCGTAAGGAAGAGATCCTGCTCGGCGCCGACGAGCTCGCGGTCACCTGGAAGCTGCGTCGCGTGCTGCACGCGCTCGACCAGCAGCAGGCGATCGAGCTGCTGCTCGACAAGATGAAGCAGACGAAGTCGAACGGCGAGTTCCTGCTCCAGATCCAGAAGACGACTCCTGGCGGGAACAACGACTGAGGCGAGACCTCGGTCACACGGCGGGGAGCCGGCCTCGGAGCCGTAACCCCGCCGTGACCTGGACAAACCATCGCGCCCACCGTGCCCCGCACGGTGGGCGCGGTGCGTTGCGGTCCGTCGCTCTGTGAAACCTCACAGGTTCCTCTGCAACCCTTTCGGGTGCTTCGCCGTCACAGAAGGTGAACCATAGACCTGAGGTGCAGATGACCGAGCACAGCCAGAGCGGCCGAATACGGGGTAATGGCCGCCGTCGCAAACAGCCCGCCAAGGGCCGCCGCGCGGTGACCGTCGCCGCCTGGAGCGCGGCCGCGCTCGTCGTGGTCGGCGGCTCCGGGCTCGGATACGTCTACTTCAAGCTCAACGGCAACCTCCAGGGCGTCGACATCAACGCGCAGCTCGGCACCGACCGCCCGAAGAACGTCGACAACGGCTCGATGGACATCCTGGTGCTCGGCTCCGACTCGCGCTCCGGTGCCAACGACACCTACGGCAAGGACGAGGGCGGCGCCCGCTCCGACACCGCGATGGTCGTCCACGTCTACGAGGGCCACAAGAAGGCCAGCGTGGTCTCCATCCCGCGCGACACCCTCGTCGACCGTCCCGCGTGCACCGACGAGCGCGGCACCGCCGTCCCCGCCGACAAGCGGGCGATGTTCAACACCGCGTACGAGGTCGGCGGGCCGGCCTGCGCCGTGAAGACCGTCGAGTCGATGTCCGGGATCCGCATGGACCACTACATCGAGGTCGACTTCACCGGCTTCAAGAAGCTGATCGACAAACTCGGCGGTGTGGAGATCACCACCACCGAGGCCATCAAGGACTCCAAGAGCCACCTGAACCTCGCCCCGGGCACGCACACCCTCGACGGCGAGCAGTCCCTCGGCCTGGTCCGCACCCGCAAGAGCGTCGGCGACGGCAGCGACCTCGGCCGGATCCAGCTCCAGCAGGCGTTCATGAAGGCCTTCATCGACCAGGTCAAGGACGTCGGCGTCTTCTCGAACCCGAGGAAGCTCCTCGACATCGCCGACACGGCCACCAAGGCCGTCACCCCGGACTCCGAGCTCGACTCGGTCAACGAGCTGATGGGCTTCGCCCAGGGGCTCGCCGGGCTCGGCGCCGACGACGTCCACATGATCACGATGCCGGTCGAGTACGACCCCGCCGACCCGAACCGCGTCATACCGCTGGAAGCCCAGGCCAGGCAGGTCTGGCAGGCGCTCAAGGGCGACAGGCCCATCCCGGCCTCCGCGACGAAGGGCACCGCCATGGGCAAGGCCGAGGGCCTGGTGAAATAGCCCGGAATAGTTTCACCGAGGACCCGGTTTTGGGAGATACGGCCGGTCCTGGCAGACTGGTACGTCGGCCCCGGTTCACGCAGGTGCAATCCGCACGGCGACCCGGAGCCCTCCCGAAACTAGGAGACACCTTGAAGCGCGAGATCCACCCCCAGTACGTCGATACCCAGGTCAGCTGCACCTGTGGCGCGTCGTTCACCACCCGTAGCACCCTGACCGAGGGCACCATCCGTGCCGAGGTCTGCTCCGAGTGCCACCCGTTCTACACGGGCAAGCAGAAGATCCTCGACACCGGCGGCCGCGTTGCCCGCTTCGAGGCCCGCTTCGGCAAGGCTGCGGCCACGAAGTAGCACGTCACTGCGCCGGTCCTTGGTCGCTCCCGCAGGGGGCTACTGGACCGGCGCTTTGCCGTCCCCGCAGTCCGTTCGTACGAAAACCAGGAGCCCCCGATGTTCGAGGCGGTCGAGGAACTGATCGGCGAGCACGCCGATCTCGAGACGAAGCTCGCTGACCCTTCGGTCCACGCGGACCAGGCCAACGCGCGCAAGCTGAACAAGCGTTACGCCGAGCTGACCCCGATCGTCGCCACCTACCGTTCCTGGAAGCAGACCGGTGACGACATCGAGACCGCCCGCGAGCTGATGCACGACGACCCCGACTTCGCGGCCGAGGTCAAGGAGCTGGAGAAGGCGCGCGAGGAGCTGACCGACAAGCTGCGGCTGCTGCTCGTCCCGCGCGACCCCAGCGACGACAAGGACGTCCTCCTGGAGATCAAGGCGGGCGCGGGCGGCGACGAGTCCGCCCTGTTCGCCGGCGACCTGCTGCGGATGTACCTGCGCTACGCCGAGCGCGTCGGCTGGAAGACCGAGATCATCGACTCCACCGAGTCCGAGCTCGGCGGCTACAAGGACGTCCAGGTCGCCGTGAAGACCAAGGGCGGCAACGGCGCGACCGAGCCCGGCCAGGGCGTCTGGGCGCGGCTGAAGTACGAGGGCGGAGTGCACCGCGTCCAGCGCGTGCCCGCCACCGAGTCGGCCGGCCGGATCCACACCTCCGCCGCGGGTGTCCTCGTGACCCCCGAGGCCGAGGAGGTCGACGTCGAGATCCACGCCAACGACCTGCGCATCGACGTGTACCGCTCCTCCGGTCCCGGCGGCCAGTCCGTCAACACGACCGACTCCGCGGTCCGCATCACGCACCTGCCGACCGGCATCGTCGCCTCCTGCCAGAACGAGAAGAGCCAGCTCCAGAACAAGGAGCAGGCCATGCGTATCCTGCGGTCCCGGCTGCTCGCCGCCGCGCAGGAGGAGGCCGAGTCCAAGGCCGCCGACGCCCGTCGCAGCCAGGTCCGTACCGTCGACAGGTCCGAGAAGATCCGGACGTACAACTTCCCGGAAAACCGGATCTCGGACCACCGGGTCGGCTTCAAGGCGTACAACTTGGACCAGGTGCTCGACGGCGATCTGGACGCGATGATCCAGGCCTGCGTCGACGCCGACTCCGCCGCCAAACTGGCCGCCGCGTAAGTTCCGTAAGCCCCACCCCGCACCACGGAGGACCAGCGTGCAGTCACCCCGCAGTCTGCTGCTTGCCGAGGTGGCCCAGGCCACCCAGCGGCTGGCCGACGCCGGCGTTCCCTCGCCGCGTTTCGACGCGGAGGAGCTCGCCGCCTTCGTGCACGGCGTCAAGCGGGGTGAGCTGCACAACGTCAGGGACGCGGACTTCGACGCCCGCTACTGGGAGGCGGTGGCCCGCCGGGAGGCCCGCGAGCCGCTCCAGCACATCACCGGCCGGGCGTTCTTCCGCTACCTGGAGCTCCAGGTCGGGCCGGGCGTCTTCGTGCCCAGGCCCGAGACCGAGTCGGTCGTCGGCTGGGCCATAGACGCCGTACGGGCCATGGACGTCGTCGAGCCGCTGATCGTCGACCTGTGCACCGGCTCGGGCGCCATCGCGCTGGCCATGGCGCAGGAGGTGCCGCGCTCGCGCGTGCACGCGGTCGAGCTCTCCGACGACGCGCTGGTGTGGACCCGTAAGAACGCGGACGGCACGCGGGTCACCGTCCACCAGGGCGACGCGCTGTCCGCGCTTCCCGAGCTCGACGGCCAGGTCGACCTGGTCATCTCCAACCCGCCGTACATCCCGCTCACCGAGTGGGAGTACGTCGCGCCCGAGGCCCGCGACCACGACCCGGAGATGGCGCTGTTCTCCGGCGAGGACGGCCTCGACACCATCCGCGGCATCGAGCGCACCGCGCACCGGCTGCTGCGCCCGGGGGGCCTCGTCGTGATCGAGCACGCGGACACCCAGGGCGGCCAGGTGCCGTGGATCTTCAGCGAGGAGGCCGGCTGGGCGGACGCCGCCGACCACCCCGACCTGAACAACCGCCCGCGCTTCGCGACCGCCCGCAAGGCGATGCCGTGATCCGCGCAGCCCTGACCCACCCTGTGTACGAGGAGGCCCGCTAAATGGCTCGGCGATACGACTGCAACGAGGCGACCGACCGTGTGACCGGTCTGCGCGAGGCCGCGTCCGCCGTTCGCCGTGGCGAGCTGGTCGTGCTGCCCACCGACACCGTGTACGGGATCGGTGCGGACGCCTTCAGCGCGGAGGCGGTCGCGGACCTGCTGGACGCCAAGGGCCGGGGCCGCAACATGCCCACGCCCGTCCTCATCGGCTCCCCGAACACGCTGCACGGGCTCGTCACGGACTTCTCCGAGCAGGCCTGGGAGCTCGTCGACGCGTTCTGGCCGGGCGCGCTCACGCTGGTCGCCAAGCACCAGCCGTCGCTGCAGTGGGACCTCGGCGACACCCGGGGCACGGTGGCGATCCGGATGCCGCTGCACCCGGTCGCGATCGAGCTGCTGACCGAGGTCGGCCCGATGGCGGTCTCCTCGGCGAACCTGACGGGTCACCCGGCGCCGGAGGACTGCGACGCGGCGCAGGGCATGCTGGGCGACTCCGTCTCCGTGTACCTGGACGGCGGCCCGACGCCCGGCATCGTGCCGTCCTCGATCGTGGACGTCACGGGCAAGGTGCCGGTCCTGCTGCGTGAGGGCGCGCTCTCCCCGGAGGAGCTCCGGAAGGTCGTCCCCGACCTCGAGGTGGCCAATTGACCGCCCCTGAGGGGCGTGGCATAGCGGGGCACGAGAGCAGTTCCTTCCGCATCCTCCACGTCAGCACCGGCAACGTCTGCCGCTCGCCCATCACCGAGCGGCTGACCCGCCATGCCCTGAGCGACCGCCTGGGCGACCCCCGGGGCGGCGGCCTGATCGTGGAGAGCGCGGGCACCTGGGGCCACGAGGGCGCCCCGATGGAGGCCAACGCGGAGCTGGTCCTCGCCGACTTCGGCGCGGACTACAGCGGCTTCGTCGGCCGCGAGCTCCTCGACGAGCACGTCATCCGCGCCGACCTGGTCCTGACGGCGACCCGCGACCACCGGGCGCAGGTCATCTCGATGGGCCACTCGGCGGGCCTTCGCACCTTCACCCTGAAGGAGTTCACCCGGCTCGTCCGGGCCATAGACCCCGCGACGCTGCCGGACCCGCTGGGCGAAGGCATGGTCGAACGCGCGCGTGCCCTGGTCCGCGCAGCGGCGGCTCTACGCGGGTGGCTCCTGGCCCCGAACGTGGAGGCGGACGAGGTCAACGACCCGTACGGCGCCCCGATCACGTTCTTCCGCTCCATCGGCGAGGAGATCAACACGGCGCTCGATCCCGTGGTGACGGCGCTGACCGGAGTGTCCGCGCGCCGTTGACGTGTGCGTGTGAGCTGCCCACGCCCGTCGGCCGGAGGGCCGAGCAGTGCGAGGGGCGCGTCGGGAAAGGCGACTCAGCACCGCGCTGGATCCTCTCGTGACGGCGCTGACGGGAGTGTCCGCGCGGCGTTGAGGTCTTCTCGGCGCGGTAGGGCCAGACGGCTCAGAGTGACGGTGAACATCAGGCAAACCGCTTCCCGCGCGCCTACATTGGAGCTGAAGGCCAGCCCACGCGCCTGGAGCCACAGATGCCGGTCACCGCTCCCCCCGAAGAGGATCTCGACGTCCTGCGCCGACAGGACCCGGAGATCGCCGACGTGCTGCTCGGCGAGGCGCGCCGGCAGAGCGACAGCCTCCAGCTGATCGCCGCCGAGAACTTCACCTCGCCCGCCGTCCTCGCCGTCCTCGGCTCCCCGCTCGCCAACAAGTACGCCGAGGGCTATCCCGGCGCCCGCCACCACGGGGGCTGCGAGTTCGCCGACGCCGCCGAGCGGATCGCCGTGGAACGGGCCACCGCGCTCTTCGGAGCCGAGCACGCGAACGTCCAGGCCCACTCGGGCTCCTCGGCCGTCCTGGCGGCGTACGCGGCCCTCCTGAGGCCCGGGGACACCGTGCTGGCCATGGGCCTCGCCCACGGCGGCCACCTCACCCACGGTTCGCCGGCCAACTTCTCCGGCCGCTGGTTCGACTTCGTGCCGTACGGCGTCGACGCCGAGACCGGGCTCGTCGACTACGAGCAGGTCGCCGCCCTCGCCCGGCACCACCGCCCCAAGGCGATCGTCTGCGGCTCGATCTCGTATCCCCGCCACCTCGACTACGCGATCTTCCGCGAGATCGCCGATGAGGCAGGCGCCTATCTGATCGCCGACGCCGCCCACCCCATCGGCCTCGTCGCCGGGGGAGCGGCCCCGAACCCCGTCCCGTACGCCGATGTGGTCTGCGCCACCACCCACAAGGTGCTGCGCGGGCCGCGCGGCGGGATGATCCTCTGCGGCGGGGAGCTCGCGGGCCGCGTCGACCGGGCGGTCTTCCCGTTCACCCAGGGCGGCGCCCAGATGCACACCATCGCCGCCAAGGCCGTCGCGTTCGGCGAGGCGGCGACGCCGGCCTTCACCACGTACGCCCATCAGGTGGTCGCGCACGCCCGGATCCTCGCCGAGGCGCTCGCCGCCGAGGGCTTCGCCGTCACCACGGGCGGCACCGACACCCACCTCATCACGGCCGATCCGACTCCTCTCGGGGTCGACGGCCGCACCGCGCGGACCCGGCTCGCCGCCGCCGGCCTGGTGCTCGACACCTGCGCCCTGCCGTACGGGGACGGGCGCGGCATCCGGCTCGGCACCGCCGCCGTCACCACCCAGGGGATGGGCGCCGCGGAGATGGCGCGCATCGCCGCGTTGTTCACGATCGCGCTACGGGATGACGCCAGGGAGACCGCCCGGGTACGCACGGAAGTACGCGATCTCGCCGGGCGATTCCCCCCGTACGGCCCGTGAGGAAGCCGGACCGCAACCATCCGGGCGGCCCGTATGTCCTCAAGCACATGGACAGCACGGCTAGGGTGTGGGGCTGAGATGGCCAGCGATTCCTGTGGGGCAGCCCGTGCGTGATTACCTGCTGACGCTCTGTGTCACGGCTGCGGTGACCTATCTGCTCACCGGTCCGGTGCGGAAGTTCGCCATCGCGACCGGGGCGATGCCGGAGATCCGTGCCCGAGACGTACACCGAGAACCGACTCCGCGGCTCGGTGGCATCGCCATGTTCTTCGGCCTCTGCACCGGTCTGCTCGTCGCGGACCGTCTGCAGAACCTGAACAGCGTCTTCGAGCTCTCCAACGAGCCGCGCGCGCTGCTGTCGGGTGCCGCCCTGATCTGGCTGATCGGCGTCCTCGACGACAAGTTCGAGCTGGACGCGCTGATCAAGCTGGGCGCGCAGATGATCTCCGCCGGTGTGATGGTGATCCAGGGTCTGACGATCCTGTGGCTGCCGATCCCCGGTGTCGGCGTGGTCGCGCTCACCAAGGGGCAGGGCACGCTGCTGACCGTGGCCCTGGTGGTCCTCACCATCAACGCGGTGAACTTCGTGGACGGCCTGGACGGCCTCGCCGCCGGCATGGTCTGCATCGCGGCCGCGGCCTTCTTCCTCTACGCGTACCGGCTCTGGTACGGCTACACGATCGAGGCGGCGGCCCCCGCGACGCTCTTCACCGCGATCCTCATGGGCATGTGCCTCGGCTTCCTGCCGCACAACATGCATCCGGCCAGAATCTTCATGGGCGACTCCGGCTCGATGCTGATCGGTCTGATCCTGGCCGCCTCGGCGATCTCGATCACCGGTCAGGTCGACGCGGACGTGCTGAAGATCTTCGAGGGGTCGACGCGTGAGGCGACCCACGCCGCCCTGCCGGTCTTCATCCCGCTGCTGCTGCCGCTGACGATCATCGCGATCCCCATGGCGGACCTGATCCTGGCCATCGTGCGCCGCACCTGGAACGGCCAGTCGCCGTTCGCGGCGGACCGCGGGCACCTGCACCACCGGCTCCTGGAGATCGGGCACTCGCACAGCCGGGCCGTCCTGATCATGTACTTCTGGTCGGCGCTGATCGCGTTCGGGACGCTCGGGTACTCGGTGCACTCGACGTCGATGTGGATCGTGCTCGTGGTGGTCTTCCTCAGCACGATCGGTCTGGTGCTGCTCCTGCTGCCGCGCTTCACACCGCGGGCCCCGCACTGGGCCGAGTCCTTCGTGCCGCCGCGCTACCGGCGCCGTAAGGCCGTCCTCGCGGCGGCGGAGCACGCGGAGGAGCGCGTTCCGGTGCCTGCCGGGGTCAACGGAGCCACCGCCATCGGCCACCGTTCGCACTTCACCGACCGGCGGAAGGCCGGAACGCCAAGTTGACGAATGCCGCATCGGGCGGCATTACCAGACAAGTCGACCCGGCGTGCTGCACACACGCGCACTGTCACACTCATGTGTGACAGTCAGCACACTTCCCGGGTAAAGAACTACTCAAATAGTTTGTGATACCGTTCACGAGACCCGGCGACAGAGCCGAAAGACCGTAGTGCGACGGTCCGTTGGCCCCGAGACACACCTCGGACCGGGCTTACGCTCGTCCCTGACGACACCATCGCCCCCACCAGCAACAAGCGGAGACACCGCCATGCCGTCCAACGACGCACGCATCCTTCTGTCAGCCGCCATTCCCGCTGCGGCCACCGGCGCCATCGCCACGGTCATCAGCGGCGTGGTCGCCGGCGGCAAGGGCGCGATCGGCGCCGTCATCGGCTGCGCTGTCGTGATCGCCTTCATGGGGATCGGGCTCGTGGTGCTCCAGCGGACGGCCAAGTCGTACCCGCACCTGTTCCAGGCGATGGGTCTTCTGCTCTACACGACCCAGCTGCTGCTGCTCTTCGTGTTGATGCTGATGCTCAAGAACACCACGTTCTTCGACTTCAAGGCCTTCGCCTTCACCCTGCTCGCGTCGACCCTCGTCTGGATCGCCGCGCAGGCGCGTGCCTACATGAAGGCCAAGATCATGTACATCGACGACCCCAAGAACACGGGGTCGTCGAAGTGAGGGGTAGGGCCGGGATAAAGGCGCGTTCGGCTTCCTGCTATCGTCCGGTGCCAACTGCGGCACTGCGGGCGCGGGCATCCGAGCTGACGCCTGTCCCAGCGCGAGGCTCGACGCCGAACCGCCGCCCCCTTATCCGTAACACCAGTCCAGTGCCGACCCGCGGCTGCGTGCCGCGCCGACACAACGAGGTTGCCGTACCTATGCGCCACGCTGAAGGAGCCCGCGGTGAGTGCTGACCAGACGCTTGCCTTCGACCCCGATTGCCAGATCTTCACCGGATGCGGCTTCCCGGCGCCGGGCCTGCAAACGTTCATGTACGAGCCCATCGCCACGGTGGGAGGCATCGAGATCACCAAGCCGATGCTGCTTGCCGTCCTCGGCTCCATCGTGGTCGTCGGGTTCTTTTGGGCCGCCTTCAACAAGCCCAAGCTGATCCCCGGCAAGATGCAGATGGTCGGCGAGGCCGGTTACGACTTCGTCCGCCGCGGCATCGTCTACGAGATCATCGGCAAGAAGGACGGCGAGAAGTACGTCCCCTTCATGGTGTCGTTGTTCTTCTTCGTCTGGATCATGAACCTCTGGTCGATCATTCCGCTCGCCCAGTTCCCGGTCACGTCGCTGATCGCCTTCCCGGCCGGTCTCGCGCTGATCGTGTACGTCATGTGGATCTCGCTGACCTTCAAGAAGCACGGCTTCGTCGGCGGCTGGAAGAACATCGTCGGTTACGACAAGTCCCTCGGTGCGATCCTCCCGATGGTCGTCGTCCTCGAGTTCTTCTCGAACCTGATCATCCGGCCCTTCACGCACGCGGTCCGACTGTTCGCGAACATGTTCGCCGGTCACCTGCTGATCGTGATGTTCACGCTGGCCACCTATTACCTCATGAACGGCCTGGGCTTCGTCTACGCCGGCGCCTCGTTCGTGATGGTCCTCGTGATGACCGCCTTCGAGCTCTTCATCCAGGCCGTCCAGGCGTACGTCTTCGTCCTCCTGGCCTGCAGCTACGTCCAGGGCGCGCTCGCCGAGCACCACTGAGCCACTCCCGCCCGGGGATTCAGCTGCACCCCCAATCCAACAGTCGTCCGGTGGCCAACCCCCATCGGGTCATTGAAAGAGAAGGAAGTAACGGCATGTCCGCTGCTCTCGACATGATCAACCTCGCCGCCGAAGGTGGCAGCGCCAAGACCAACGTCGTCGGCAACGTCGCCTCGATCGGTTACGGCCTTGCCGCGATCGGCCCCGGCGTCGGCGTCGGCATCATCTTCGGTAACGGTACGCAGGCCCTCGCCCGCCAGCCCGAGGCCGCCGGTCTGATCCGCACCAACCAGATCATGGGCTTCGCCTTCTGTGAGGCGCTCGCCCTCATCGGCATCGTCATGGGCTTCGTCTACCAGTAAATCGGACCGACAGCCCACACCTTTTTACGGAAGGCACTGATGTGAACGCTCTGCTTCTTGCGGCGGAGGAGCCCCAGCCTCCTCTGATCCCGTATCTAGACGAGCTCGTCATCGGCCTGATCGCCTTCGTCATCGTCTTCGGCTTCCTCGCCAAGAAGCTCCTCCCGAACATCAACAAGGTTCTGGACGAGCGTCGGGCGGCCATCGAGGGTGGCATCGAGAAGGCCGAGTCGGCCCAGATCGAGGCCCAGAGTGTGCTGGAGCAGTACAAGGCCCAGCTCGCCGAGGCTCGCCATGAGGCCGCGCGTCTTCGCCAGGAGGCGACGGAGCAGGGCACCGCGATCATCCAGGAGATGAAGGCGGAAGGCCAGCGCCAGCGCGAGGAGATCATCGCGGCCGGTCACACGCAGATCGAGGCCGACCGCAAGTCCGCGGCGACCTCGCTGCGTCAGGACGTGGGCAAGCTCGCCACCGACCTGGCCGGCAAGCTGGTCGGCGAGTCCCTCGAGGACCACGCCCGCCAGAGCCGCACGATCGACCGCTTCCTCGATGAGCTCGAGGAGAAGGCCGAGGCCGTCCGATGAACGGAGCGAGCCGTGAGGCACTGGCCGCCGGACGTGAGTCCCTCGACGCGCTGACCGACAACACCTCGGTCGACGCGGCGAAGCTCGCGGGTGAGCTGGCCTCCGTTACCGCGTTGCTGCACCGCGAGGTGTCGCTGCGTCGGGTCCTGACCGACCCGGCGCAGGGTGGCGAGGCCAAGGCCGAGCTCGCCCAGCGACTGCTCGGCGGCCAGGTGGGCGGCGAGACCGTCGACCTGGTCTCCGGCCTGGTGCGGTCCCGCTGGTCGCAGTCGCGTGACCTGGTCGACTCGGTCGAGGAGCTGGCGAACACCGCCGACCTCACCGCGGCGCAGAAGGCCGGCGCGCTGGACGACGTCGAGGACGAGCTGTTCCGGTTCGGTCGGATCGTCTCCTCCAGCACCGAGCTCCGCTCGGCGCTGACGGACAAGGCCGCCACGGCGACCGCCAAGAGCGAGCTGCTGCGCAGCCTGCTCGGCGGCAAGGCCAACGCGGTCACCGAGCGCCTGATCATCCGCCTCGTGACCCAGCCCCGGGGACGTAGCCTGGAATCGGGACTCGAGTCCCTCTCCAAGCTCGCCGCGGCGCGTCGGGACCGGATGGTCGCGGTCGTCACCACGGCGGTGCCGCTGACCGACCAGCAGAAGCAGCGTCTCGGTGCCGTCCTGGCCAAGCTGTACGGCCGCCAGATGCACCTGAACCTGGACGTGGACCCGGCGGTCCTCGGCGGGATCTCGGTGCAGGTCGGCGACGAGGTCATCAACGGGACCATCGCGGAGCGCCTCGGTGAGGCGTCCCGGCGACTGGCCGGCTGACGACAGCGCCACCAACTCAAAAGCATCACCAGCGGCCCGGTTGGGCCGTGCACATCGCAGAAGATTCCTGGGGGTCGGCCCCCAGACCCCCAAGAAAACTTCGGGCCCAATCAAGGAGAGCAGGGAACCCAGATGGCGGAGCTCACGATCCGGCCGGAGGAGATCCGGGACGCGCTGGAGAACTTCGTCCAGTCGTACCAGCCGGACGCGGCCTCGCGCGAGGAGGTCGGAACGGTCAGCCTGGCCGGCGACGGCATCGCCAAGGTGGAGGGTCTTCCCTCGGCCATGGCGAACGAGCTGCTGAAGTTCGAGGACGGCACCCTCGGTCTCGCCCTCAACCTCGAGGAGCGCGAGATCGGTGCGATCGTCCTCGGCGAGTTCAGCGGTATCGAGGAGGGCCAGCCGGTGCAGCGCACCGGTGAGGTTCTCTCCGTAGGTGTCGGCGAGGGCTACCTCGGCCGCGTCGTCGACCCGCTCGGCAACCCGATCGACGGCCTCGGCGAGATCGCGACCGAGGGCCGCCGCGCCCTCGAGCTGCAGGCCCCGGGCGTTATGGCCCGTAAGTCGGTGCACGAGCCGATGGAGACCGGTTACAAGGCCGTCGACGCCATGACGCCGGTCGGCCGTGGCCAGCGTCAGCTGATCATCGGCGACCGTCAGACCGGTAAGACCGCGCTGTGCGTCGACACGATCATCAACCAGCGTGACAACTGGCGCTCGGGCGACGTGAACAAGCAGGTCCGCTGCATCTACGTCGCCGTGGGCCAGAAGGGCTCGACCATCGCGTCCGTTCGCGGCGCCCTGGAAGAGGCCGGCGCGCTCGAGTACACGACGATCGTCGCCGCCCCGGCGTCCGACCCGGCCGGCTTCAAGTACCTGGCGCCGTACACCGGCTCCGCCATCGGTCAGCACTGGATGTACCAGGGCAAGCACGTCCTGATCGTCTTCGACGACCTGTCGAAGCAGGCCGACGCCTACCGCGCCGTGTCGCTGCTGCTGCGCCGCCCGCCGGGCCGTGAGGCCTACCCGGGTGACGTCTTCTACCTGCACTCGCGTCTCCTCGAGCGCTGCGCGAAGCTCTCGGACGAGCTGGGTGCCGGTTCGATGACCGGTCTGCCGATCGTCGAGACCAAGGCGAACGACGTGTCGGCGTTCATCCCGACCAACGTCATCTCCATCACCGACGGCCAGTGCTTCCTGGAGTCCGACCTGTTCAACGCCGGCCAGCGTCCGGCCCTGAACGTCGGTATCTCGGTCTCCCGTGTCGGTGGCTCCGCCCAGCACAAGGCGATGAAGCAGATTTCCGGTCGCCTCCGTGTCGACCTGGCCCAGTTCCGTGAGCTGGAGGCGTTCGCCGCCTTCGGTTCCGACCTGGACGCCGCGTCGAAGGCGCAGCTGGAGCGTGGACAGCGCATGGTCGAGCTGCTCAAGCAGGCTCAGTACCAGCCGATGCCCACCGAGAACCAGGTCGTCTCCGTCTGGGCCGGCACCACCGGCAAGATGGACGACGTTCCGGTCAACGACATCCGCCGCTTCGAGGCCGAGATGCTGGCGTACCTGCGCCAGAGCCACTCCGGTCTCATGAGCTCCATCCGTGAGGGCGGCAAGATGTCGGACGACACCCTGCAGTCCGTGGCCGACGCCATCGCGGAGTTCAAGAAGCAGTTCGAGACCTCTGACGGGAAGCTGCTGGGCGACGACGCTTCCGCTGCCGTCAACGTCTCGAAGTGACGACGGAAGGGACCTGACTCATGGGAGCGCAGCTCCGGGTCTACAAGCGTCGCATCAAATCCGTCACCGCGACGAAGAAGATCACCAAGGCGATGGAGATGATCGCCGCCTCGCGCGTCGTCAAGGCGCAGCGCAAGGTGCAGGCGTCGACCCCGTACGCGACCGAGCTGACCCGCGCGGTCACCGCGGTCGCCACGGGTGCGAACGACAAGCACTCGCTGACCACCGAGGTGGAGAACCCGACCCGCGCCGCGGTCCTGCTCCTGTCGAGCGACCGCGGTCTGGCCGGCGCCTTCAACTCCAACGCCATCAAGACGGCGGAGGCGCTGACGAGGAAGCTGGAGGGCGAGGGACGCGAGGTCGACATCTATGTCGTCGGCCGTCGTGGCATCGCGCACTACAACTTCCGTGAGCGCAAGCTGGCCGATTCGTGGACCGGTTTCACGGACCAGCCTGAGTACGCGGACGCCAAGACGATCGCGGCTCCGCTGATCGAGGCGATCGAGCAGGACACGGCCGAGGGCGGAGTGGACGAGCTCCACATCGTCTACACCGAGTTCGTCTCGATGATGACGCAGACGGCGGTCGAGGCCCGGCTGCTGCCCCTCAGCCTCGATGAGGTGGCGAAGGAGGCGGGCGAGCAGGACACACTCCGTCCGCTGTACGACTTCGAGCCGTCGGCGGAGGACGTCCTCGACGCCCTCCTGCCGCGCTACGTCGAGAGCCGGATCTACAACGCGCTGCTCCAGTCGGCTGCCTCCAAGCACGCCGCCACGCGCCGCGCGATGAAGTCGGCTACCGACAACGCGGGAGACTTGATCAACAACCTCTCCCGACTTGCCAACGCGGCCCGCCAGGCCGAAATCACCCAGGAAATCAGCGAGATCGTCGGTGGCACCGCAGCCCTGGCCGACGCGACCGCGGGGAGTGACAAGTAATGACGACCACTGTTGAGACGGCCGCCGCCACGGGCCGCGTCGCCCGGGTCATCGGCCCGGTCGTCGACGTGGAGTTCCCCGTCGACGCGATGCCGGAGATCTACAACGCGCTGAACGTCGAGGTTCCGGACCCGGCCGAGGAGGGCGCGACCAAGACGCTGACCCTCGAGGTCGCCCAGCACCTCGGTGACGGCATTGTCCGCACCATCTCCATGCAGCCCACCGACGGTCTGGTCCGCCAGGCCGCGGTGACCAACACCGGCACGGGCATCACGGTGCCCGTCGGTGACGTCACCAAGGGCCGCGTGTTCAACACGCTCGGTCAGGTGCTGAACGACGACGAGTCCACCGTGGCCGACGCGCCGCGCTGGACGATCCACCGCAAGGCCCCGGCGTTCGACCAGCTCGAGTCGAAGACCGAGATGTTCGAGACCGGCCTGAAGGTCGTCGACCTTCTCACCCCGTACGTCAAGGGTGGAAAGATCGGTCTGTTCGGTGGTGCCGGTGTCGGCAAGACCGTTCTTATCCAGGAAATGATCGTCCGTGTGGCCAAGCTGCACGACGGTGTGTCGGTCTTCGCGGGCGTCGGCGAGCGCACCCGTGAGGGCAACGACCTCATGGTGGAGATGGAGGAGGCCGGCGTTCTGGACAAGACCGCGCTGGTCTTCGGCCAGATGGACGAGCCCCCGGGCACCCGTCTCCGCGTGGCCCTCGCCGGTCTGACCATGGCGGAGTACTTCCGCGATGTGCAGAAGCAGGACGTGCTGTTCTTCATCGACAACATCTTCCGCTTCACCCAGGCCGGTTCCGAGGTCTCCACGCTGCTCGGCCGCATGCCCTCCGCGGTGGGTTACCAGCCGAACCTGGCCGACGAGATGGGTCTCCTCCAGGAGCGCATCACGTCGACCCGTGGTCACTCGATCACCTCGATGCAGGCGATCTACGTCCCCGCGGACGACCTGACCGACCCGGCCCCGGCCACCACCTTCGCCCACCTCGACGCGACGACGGTTCTCTCCCGTCCGATCTCCGAGAAGGGCATCTACCCGGCCGTGGACCCGCTGGACTCCACGTCCCGGATCCTGGACCCGCGCTACATCGCGCAGGAGCACTACGACGCCGCCACGCGCGTCAAGGGAATCCTGCAGAAGTACAAGGACCTCCAGGACATCATCGCGATTCTCGGTATCGACGAGCTGAGCGAGGAGGACAAGCTCGTTGTCCACCGCGCCCGCCGTGTCGAGCGCTTCCTGTCCCAGAACACCCACGCGGCGAAGCAGTTCACCGGTGTGGACGGTTCGGACGTTCCGCTCGACGAGTCGATCGCCGCGTTCAACGCGATCTGCGACGGTGAGTACGACCACTTCCCCGAGCAGGCCTTCTTCATGTGTGGTGGGCTCGAGGACCTCAAGAAGAACGCCAAGGAGCTCGGCGTCTCCTGAGCCCCGTGCTCATGAGAGGGGCGGGCCGTCCCGCGCGGGCCGGTCCCGCCCCTCTCTTCACGCCCATTAGAATTGACCCCAACACCCGGCAGTACCGCCGGGTGGTGACCCGAGGAGCCACCCTTGGCTGCTGAGCTGCACGTCGAGCTGGTCGCCGCGGACCGGAGTGTCTGGTCCGGCGAGGCCACCCTGGTCATCGCGCGTACCACCTCCGGCGACATCGGCGTCATGCCCGGCCACCAGCCGCTGCTCGGTGTGCTGGAGTCGGGCCCGGTGACCATCCGTACGAGTGAGGGCGCGACCGTCGTCGCCGCCGTCCACGGTGGATTCATCTCGTTCGCCGACGACAAGCTGTCTCTGCTCGCGGAGATCGCCGAGCTGGCGGACGAGATCGACGCCCAGCGCGCCGAGCGTGCGCTGGAGCGCGCGAAGTCGGAGTCGGACGCCGCCGCCGAGCGTCGCGCCGATGTCCGGTTGCGCGCGGTAGCGGTCCACTAGCGGACCGCGCCGAGAGTTGTGCCCTCAGCCGCGGCACGGCTGGAATTATCCAGACCGTGTCGCGGCTGAGGCGATGCATATGCAGGTCGTATTCGGTTACGCCGGCGAAGCCGGTCACGGGACGCAGCGAGGAGGTCGGTGAAGATGTTCCTCGCTCTGCTCCTGAGCGGCCTGGTCGTCGCACTGGTGGTGATCGGGCTCTTCGTCTTCGGCTTGCGCCGGAGGCTGATCCAGCGCGCCGGCGGCACCTTCGACTGCTCCCTGCGGTGGAACGTGCCCGAGGAGCCGGACACCGCCGGCAAGGGCTGGGTGTACGGCGTCGCCCGCTACAGCGGTGACGAGATCGCGTGGTTCCGGGTCTTCTCGTACGCCCCGCGGCCCCGCCGGGTCCTGGAGCGCTCGGCCATCGAGGTCCTGGAGCGCCGGATGCCCGAGGGCGAGGAGGAGCTCGCGCTGCTCTCCGACGCCGTGATCCAGGGCTGTATGCACCGGGGGACCCGGCTTGAGCTGGCCATGAGCGAGGACGCGCTGACCGGCTTCCTCGCCTGGCTGGAGGCGGCGCCTCCTGGCCAGCGGGTAAACGTGGCCTGATTGGCCCCCCGCTGGATGGGGGTCCCCCCGGACGAAGTCTGGGGGAGGGTAAACGTGGCCTGATACGGACATACGACGGCGGGGACGGTGTGCTGCACCGTCCCCGCCGCCGTTTTCCGTAGGGCTGGCTCAGCCCGCTGCTAGTTCAGGCCGCTGTTGATGGCTCCGACCAGCTCTCCGTTGCTGCTGTCACCGCTGAACTCCCAGAAGAACGCGCCGCCCAGGCCCTGGTTCTTCGCCCAGCTCATCTTGGACGTGACCGTGGCCGGGGTGTCGTAGCTCCACCAGTTCGAGCCGCAGTGCGCGTACGCCGTACCCGCGACCGTGCCGGTGGCCGGGCAGGAGTTCTTCAGGACCTTGTAGTCCTCGATGCCCTGCTCGTACGTGCCCGCCGCCGGGCCCGTCGCCGTGCCGCCGGGGGCGGACTGGGTGACGCCGGTCCAGCCGCGCCCGTAGAAGCCGATGCCGAGCAGCAGCTTGCTCGCCGGGACGCCCTTCGCCTTGAACTTGGCGATCGCCTCGGCGGAGTTGAAGCCCGCCTGCGGGATGCCCGGGTACGAGGTGAGCGGGGAGTGCGGGGCCGTCGGGCCCTGCGCCGCCCAGGCGCCGAAGAAGTCGTACGTCATCACGTTGAACCAGTTCATGTACTGCGCGGCGCCCGCGTAGTCGGCGGCGTCGATCTTTCCGCCGGAGGAGGCGTCGGCCGTGACGGCCGCCGTGACCAGGTTGCCGCTGCCGAACTTGGCACGCATGGCCTGCATCATGTTCTTGAAGGATGCCGGGCCGCTGGTGTCACAGGACAGACCGCAGGCGTTCGGGTACTCCCAGTCCAGGTCGATGCCGTCGAAGACATCGGCCCAGCGGGGGTCCTCCACCAGGTCGTAGCAGGACTGCGCGAAGGCGGTCGGGTTCTGCACGGCCTGGCCGAAGCCGCCGGACCAGGTCCAGCCGCCGAACGACCACAGCACCTTGATGTTCGGGTACTGGGCCTTGAGCTTGCGCAGCTGGTTGAAGTTGCCGCGCAGCGGCTGGTCCCAGGTGTCGGCCTTGCCGTCGACGGACTGGTCGGCGGTGTAGGCCTTGTCGTAGTCGGCGTAGGCGTCACCGATGGTGCACTTGCCGCCCTGGACGTTGCCGAAGGCGTAGTTGATGTGCGTGATCTTGGCCGCGGAGCCCGACGTCACCAGGTTCTTGACGTGGTAGTTCCGGCCGTAGACGCCCCAGTTGGTGAAGTAGCCGAGCTTCACGGTGTTGCCGACGGGCGGGTTGGTCCCGCCGCCCGTGGTGCGGACGCTCGCGGAGCCGCTGGCGGGACCGGTCTGGTCGATGGTGTCGCGGGCGACGACCGTGTAGCTGTAGTCGGTGCCGGCGGTCAGCCCGGTGTTGGTGTACGTGAGCCCGGTGACCGTGGCGATGGTGGTGCCGTCGCGCTTGACGTCGTAGTTCTTGATGCCCTTGTCGTCGGTCGCGGCGGTCCAGGTCAGCTTGACCGAGGTGTTGGTGATGTCGGAGCCGACGGGCGTGCCGGGAGCGGACGGCGCGTTGTCGCCGGGCACGGAGCCGCCGTCGCAGGAGCCGCCGTTGATCTTGCAGCCGCTCGGGGCGCCCGAGCCGGTGCCGTTGAAGCCGAAGGAGACGGTGGCGCCCGGGGCGAGGGTGCCGTTCCAGCCGACGTTCTTGGCGGTCCAGTGGGTACCGGAGCTGGTGACGGTGGCGTCCCAGGCCGAGGTGACGGCGGTGCCGGCGGGGTAGTCCCACTCGACGGTCCAGGAGGAGAGCGTGGTGGTGCCGGTGTTCTTCACCGTCCACTTGCCCTCGAAGCCGGTGCCCCAGTCCTGCACCTTGGTGTACGTGGCGGTGGCGGCGGTGGCGGCTTCGGCGGGGGCGGCGAGCCCGACCATGGCGGCCAGGGGCAGGATCAGGGCGGTCAGACCGGCGGCGAACCGGCGTCTGAACCCGGTTCTGCGCGTCTGTGCTTGAGTGCTCAACGATGCTCCTCAAGGGGGCGAACGGACAAGGCGGGGGTGGTCCGTGAACATGCGCGCGCCCCGAGAGAGTAGAAAGGTCTGGACCAGCCGTCAAGAGGTCCAGACCAACGTCGATACGGGTGGATCAGACACCCAACTCCCGTGCGAGTACGGCCGCTTGAGCCCTGCTCCGAACGTTCAGCTTCCCCAGCACCTTGCTGACATGCGTCTTGACCGTCGCCTCGGCCATGTCGAGCCGGGACGCGATCTCCGCGTTCGACAGACCCTGCGCCAACGCCCCGAGCACCTCCCGCTCCCGGCGCGTCAACGCGTCCAGTACGGACGGGTCCGCGCCGCTCGCTGTGCGCACCGGGCCGCGCGGGGACGCGAACTCGGCGATCAGCCGCCGGGTCACCGCCGGCGCGATCAGGCCCTCGCCGCGCGCCACCGTCCGTACCGCCTCGATCAGGTCCTTCGCGTCGGTGTTCTTCAGCAGGAACCCCGCGGCGCCCGCCCGCAGCGCGCCGAAGACATACTCGTCCAGATCGAAGGTGGTCAGTACGAGCACATCCGCGAGGCCCTCGGACACCACGTGCCGGGTCGCCGTCACGCCGTCCATCCGCGGCATCTGGATGTCCATCAGGACCAGGTCCGGGCGCAGCTCCCGGGCCAGTTCCACCGCGCGCTCGCCGTCCGCGGCCTCCCCGACCACCTCGATGTCCGGCGCGCTGCCCAGGATCAGGACGAGCCCCGCCCGTACCGCGCTCTGGTCCTCCGCCACGATCACCCGAACCATGCGGGTGGCTCCTTGTCGCTCGTCCCCACGGGCAGGACCGCCCGCACCCGCCATTGTTTCCGACCGTCCTCCGCGGTCACCGGACCGGCCTCGAACTCCCCGTCGAGCAGCGCCACCCGCTCCTTCATCCCCACCAGACCCGCCCCCGAGCCGGGTGCGCGCGGCCCGGGCTGCTCCCCGCCGAGCGCGCTGGTCACCCCGACCGTGAGGGCGCCGTCCGCCCGCCGGCCCAGCTCCACCCGTACCTCACCGGGGCCCGCGTGCTTGAGGGCGTTGGTCAGCGACTCCTGCACGATCCGGTACGCGGCGAGCTCCACCGGAGCCGGCAGCGGCCCGCCCTCCGGCGGCCTGGCGTCCGCCAGGGTGAACGTAAGACCGCTCCGCTCCCCGCTCGCCCGGGCCTGGCCGACCAGCGCGTCCAGGCCGTCGAGGGTCGGCGCCGCGGCCGGCTCGGCATCCCCGCTGCTGTCCCGGAGCAGCCCGATCAGCCGCCGCATCTCCGCGAGGCCCGCCACGCTGTTCTCCCGGATCACCGTCAGCGCCTGCCGGGTGGTGGCCGCGTCGTCCAGGGAGAGCGCGGCCGTGGAGTGGATCGCGATGGCGGAGAGGTGGTTGGCGACCATGTCGTGCAGCTCCCGAGCCATCCGGGCGCGCTCGGCCACCACCGCGTGCGTACGGTCCATCTCGGCGAGCAGCGCGGTCTGTTCGGCGCGCAGCCGCGCGGCGTCGGCGGCCTGCCGGTGGTTGCGTACGACCGCGCCGGTCATCGCGGGCAGGAACGACACCATGCCCGTGATCACGCCGACGAGCAGCGCGATCGCGTTCTGCCACCAGACGAGGAAGCCGATCGTCACGCCGATGGTGATGAGCCCGGTCGTGTACGGGATGCGCCGCGCGGCGGCGGGTGAGCCGTAGACCACCCCCGCGTAGACAAGGTCCGTGAACATCAGCGCGGTGACGAGACTGCCGTACGTGAACTGGTCCGCGATCAGCGCGAGCGTGCCGACCGTCAGCGCGGTCTGCGGCATCGAGCGGCGCAGGGTCGCCATGGCCGCCATGACGAAGAGCGGGATCAGCGTCGCCCACCGCGCCTCGATCAGGCGGCCGGTCTGGATGTGCAGACCGAAGGACCACATCAGCAGGCCTATGGCGAGGCCACCGGCGGCGATCAGCAGGTCGTCACGGTGGGGGCGGGGGAGTGTCACGTGTCCATCCAACACGCAGCCCGGCCCCCGGGCCTCGACGTCCGGGCCGATCCGCCCCTCCGTCGAAGGATGTAGTCGTACTTCGTCACTGGCGACGACGATCCGCGCCCGGCCCCGCGCGACGCTGAGAGGGACGTACGAAAGGGAGTACCGCCGTGATCGTCACCCTGATCGTGATCTGCGAAGTCGGCTTCTGGGTGTTGCTGGCCGCCGGTCTCGCCACCCGCTATCTGCTGAAGATGCCCAGGGCGGGCCTCGCCCTGCTGCTCTGCGAGCCGCTCCTGGAGGTCCTGCTGCTCGTCGTCAGCGCCATCGACCTCAAGAACGGCGCCGAACCGAGCTGGCGGCACGGGCTCGCCGCGGTGTACATCGGCTACACCGTCGGCCACGGTCACCGCACCGTGAAGTGGCTCGACGGCCACGCCGCCCACCGCCTCGGCGGCGGGCCGCCGCCGGTGAAGCCGCCGCGCTACGGCATGGCGCGCGCCCGCCACGAGGGCACGGTCTGGCTGGGCTCGGTGACGGCGGCGGCCGTGGCCTCCGGGCTGCTGCTCCTCGCGACCTGGTACGTCGGCGACGACGGGAACACCGACTCGCTGCGGAGCTGGATCTACATCGCCTGGCGGGGCGTCGGCATCCACGGCCTGATCGCGCTCAGCTACACGATCTGGCCGAAGAAGGCCCCGGAGGGCGAGGGCAAGGACTCAGCGCTCGCCGCCCGGAACCCAGAGCACGTCGCCGACGTCCTTGTTCGCCGACCGCGCAAGGATGAAGAGCAGATCCGATAGCCGGTTGAGGTACGTCGCCGTCAGCGGGTTCATGGTCTCGCCGTGGACCTCCAGGGCCGCCCACGTGGAGCGCTCCGCACGACGGACCACCGTGCACGCCTGGTGCAGCAGGGCCGCACCGGGCGTGCCGCCGGGCAGGATGAAGGAGCGCAGCTTCTCCAGCTCCTCCAGGAAGCGGTCGCAGTCCGCCTCCAGCTTGTCGACGTAGTTCTGCTCGACCCGCAGCGGCGGGTACTTCGGGTCCTCGACGACGGGGGTGGAGAGGTCGGCGCCCACGTCGAACAGGTCGTTCTGGACCCGGACGAGGACCGACACGACCTCCTCGTCGAGCTGCCCGAGGGCGATGGCCGTACCGATGACGGCGTTGGCCTCGTTCGTGTCGGCGTACGCCGAGATCCGCAGATCGGTCTTGGCGGTCCGGCTCATGTCGCCCAGCGAGGTGGTGCCCTGGTCGCCGGTACGGGTGTAGATGCGCGTCAGATTGACCATGGGTCCAGCGTAGCTACGCACCGGCCTTCAGGAACGACCGTGTGCCCACCGTCACGGCGAGCGTCGTCAGGCGGTGAAGCGCGAGCATGCGCTTCTTTTCGAGGCGTACAGCCACACAGGCACACAGGCGTAGCCGTCGTCATGCTCTCCGGGGGCGGCCGATGCCGTCGGCGGCGGACGTCATCGCCGCACCGCCGCCGACCCGCGTACGTGTACCGCTCAGGCGTCCGCCGCGAAGGACAGGAACCGGGACCAGCCCTCGCGCCCGACCGCGAAGGGCAGGCGCTCCACGTCCTTGGAGTCCCGGACGTGGACGGCCTGCGCGGTGACGGCCACCTCCACGCAGTCGTCGCCCTGGGTTCCGCTGTAGCTGGACTTGAACCAGGCGAGTTCGGTCGTGCTCATAGCTCTCCTCGCAGTCGCTCCAGCAGGCCCCGCGACTCCTTGGGGTTCAGGGCCTGTGAGCGCAGTGTGTCATAGCGTTGGTGGAGGAGGCTCACCTCTTTCGGGTCGGAGATCAACCGTCCGTTCTGCTGCCCCTCGGAGTATCCGAGCCGCCTCCGGTCTGGGGTCTCAAGGAGCCGCACCGGCCCGTCCAGGCACCCGTGGAACTCGGCCTCCATCGGCACCACTTGAAGCGTCACGTTGCGCGGGGTGCTCAGCTCCAGCACCAGGTCCAGCATGCTCCGCTGCACCTCCGCGCCGCCCAGCCTGCGCCGGAAGACGTGCTCCTCCACGATGAAGCCGAAGGGGACCGTCGGCCGCTCGTAGAGCATCTTCTGCCGCTTCAGCCGCGCGGCGAGCTGGGTCTCCAACTGCCGCTCTGTCAGCAGCGGGATGCTGTTGTCGAACACCGCCCTCGCGTACGCCTCCGACTGCAACAGCCCCGGCACCAGCCGGCACTCGTACGTACACAGGCTCACCGCCACCTTCTCCAGGCGTGCCCATCGCCGGAACCAGACCGCCAGACCCGCCTCGGCCCTGGAGAGGAACGGGGCCGACCTCCGCAGCGCCCCCGTGTTCCCCAGGGCCGGGTCCGCCCGGTCGACGAACACCTCGTCCGGCATCCGCCGCCCCAACTCCACCGACTCCACGGTGTGCTTGGAGAAACCGACCAGATCCCCGAGGTCGGCCCTGCTGAGCCCCGCGTGCTCCCGCAGTGCCTGGACGACGGCCCCGAAGGTCCGCAGACTGTCCGAGGGATCGGGTTCCCGTTCCTGCTCGGGCACCGCCTCCGGTGCGTCCGCCTCGCCCGCCACCCCGTCCGCATGGACCTTCATGTCATCCGCCATACGCGGCCACCTCCCGACGCGTACTACGCCGACCGCTGCTCCCACGGTCGACAGCACTCAGCGTGACGCGTACGACCCCGTACCGTCCACCGAATGTGCCCGTACGCTGACGCACCGTACGGGCCTCACCCCTGGAACGCGCCCCCGCGCGCCCGTCACGGTGGCCCCATGCACACGACCACGCCCCACCAGCTCACCGCCGTACGCGCGTTCACCCAGCGGCTGTCCTCCACCCGTCGCGGGGCCCGCCTGGCCCGCCTGCTCGTCGCGGAGCGGCTGACGGCCTGGGAGGTGTCACCCGGTGTGGCCGAACGGACGGAGCAGATCGTCGCCGAACTCGCCGCCAACGCCATCCTGCACGGCCGCGTCCAGGGCCGCGACTTCCAGGTCGCCGTCTCCTTCACTCCCGTGACCGGGGCCCTCCGTCTCGCGGTCACGGATGCTCGCGGCGAACGGCTCCCCGTCGTACGGACGGACTCCGAAGCATCCCGGCCGGACGGCGAGTCGGGCCGCGGACTTCTCCTGGTCGCAGCCCTCGCCGACCGCTGGGGTGCGGAGCCGTATCCGCCGAGCGGCAAGACCGTCTGGGCGGAGATCGGGTTGCGGGGTGCCCAACCGAAGCCCGGTTACGCCTTGCCTGACGCGTCCATGGGCGGGATGACGTAGGAGCCCTTGCCCCGCACCGTCACGACCAGTCCGCTCGCGCAGTCCCTGCGCGACCCGGCGGGAGTGGGACGACGCCGTACTCCTCAGCAATGCGCCTCGGAGGGGATGGGGCGATCGGGGGCGAGTGCGCCCGAGGCGACCCGCTGTGCGATGGCGTTGGCCGGCTGGACGCGGGAGGCTGGGGGCCGAGCCGATGGCCGCCCTGTTCACCCGGTGCGCCCGCGCGCTGGCCACGCCGGCCACGCCGGGAGCGTTCTGGCGGGGATGGCGGCTGATGGCCATCGACGGTACCGGCTGGATGTCGCCGACAGCCAGGCCAACGCGGATGCGTTCGGCCGTCCCGGCAGCGGCCGGGGCGAGGGCGTCGGTGGCTATCCGCAGGCCCACGTCGTCGCTCTGGTGGAGTGCGGCACCCATGCCGTCATCGACGCCGCACTCGGCGGCTGGCACGACGCGGAGGTCCGCCTGGCCGAGGGCCTGGACCGCTCGCTCACGCCGGGCATGCTCGTCCTGGGGGACCGTGATTTCGCCTCCACCCGCCTGGTCCGCGCATGGACGGCCACCGGCGCCGACGTGTGTCTGAGGGTCAAGGCCAACCGGCGCCTGCCGGTGGACCGGATGCTGCCGGACGGCTCCTGGCCGACGACGACAAGAAGAACGGGCTGGGGCCGGTGGTGGTCCGGGTGATCCGCTACCGGCTGGACGACCCCGGCCGGCCCGGTGGGGACGACTACTGGCTGATCACCACTGTCCTGGACCCCGGCCGGGCCCCCGCCGCCGAACTCGCCGCCCTCTACCCCCAGCGGTGGGAGCGCGAGACCGTCCTCGACGAGCTCAAGACCCACCAGCGCGGCGCGAAGAGCGTGGTCCTGGCCAGCAAGACCCCCGACGGCATCCGCCAGGAGATATACGCCGACCTGCTGGTCCACCATGCCTTACGCGCGCTGATGGCCCAGGCCGCGGCAGACGCCGCACCGTCGGTCGACAGCGACCGGCTGTCCTTCACCACCGCCCTGCGGGCAGCCCGCCGCACGTCACCTGCACCCCCGGCACATTTTCTCCCCTGACCTGCTGGAACGGGCCTGGCAGCACTTCCGCACCGAGGCCCTCGAACGGCTCCTGCCTCCAAGACGACCACGCAGCCAGCCCAGCGTCGTCAAACGCAAGATGTCCAGCTACCGGGCCAGGACCAGCCACCACCGCCACTGGTCCCAGCCGACCCGGCCTCCGCACAAGGCCATCGTGATCCAACCGCCGCAAATCAACGGCATTGCGGCTAGACGTAGAGGGGGCGCTCCTCGGGCTGAACGAATCCCCTTCCGGTGATCCCCGTACGCCCGCGAACAGGCGACGCCCCTAGCCCGCCCCTACTCGGGGGGCAGCTCCTGTTGTCCCGCCGGCGCGCTCCGCCGCCTGGCGTCCTGCGCCTGGACGGCCCTCCGCGTCACCGTGGCGATGCCGCTTGTCCTGGACGCCGTCCGTCGAGCAGGGGTCAGGACGCTTCGCAGCCAATGCCGTCGCCGTCGCGGTCGAGGCGATGCGGATCGCTGGACCCGACCCAGACGGGACCGGAGAGATCCGAGCAGTCCACATCGGGGATGCCTGCCGGGGGGCCTGGCGGCAGCCCCGTGGGCGGGCTGTCCGGCTGCGGGGGCGGGGGTGCCGGCGTTTGCCGAGGTGTAGGGGTGGCGTCGCAGGCAGACCACAGGCCGGCGCCGTCGTTTCTGGCATCACGCTGTGCCTCGGAGATCCTGGGCCAGTATTTGTCGTTGGGCTGGTACAGCACGCTCTTGGCGTGCCCGCTGCGGACCAGAGCCTCATTGACGAAGAGGCCGTCGTCGTTCCAGACGTAGAGCAGGTAGCGGCGGTACTGGTCCCTGAGCTCGTCGTCACGCTCCACCCGGACGCTGCTCCCCGGGGGCAGCAGTGTCCGGGTCTGCCCGGTGGCCTCGTTGCTGAAGCAGGCGCCCTTCTCCGGAGCGTCGATCTCCACCAGGCGAACCCTGGCCGTTGTCCCGGCGGGGATGATCGTGCCGTCCCCACGTACTTCGATCGTGTCGCCGTCGATCACCCGCGTCACGACCACGACGCGGGGCGCGGGTGCGGTCGGCTGGGCGGGTTCGGTCCGCTCCGCGGGAGGCTTTGCCGGGGGCTCGGTCGTGGGCGCTGCGGGGGACTCGGTGGTGGGCGTGGCCGGGGGCTCGGGTTCAGCCGGGGGCTCCGTCGTGTCCACGGCGGCCGGTGGCGACTGGGAGGCAGGTTCGTTGTCTTCTCCCAGGAGTGCTGCAAGCCCTCCAAGGCCGAGGAGAACGGCAATCGAGAGAAGTACGGCCGCGACCCAGGGATGCTTCGGGCGGCGGAGCCGCCGAGGGGGTGCCTGCCGGGGCTGACGGCGCCAGGCATCAGGATCGGGTGAAGGGGAGGGGCACATGTCGCCCCCTCTCAGCGGGTCCTTCCAGTACAGCACTACCGGACCGAGGTGTCTGCCCCCTTCTGTCGGTGCGGGTGGCCCGGATCACGCCCCCCTGTCGGTCACGCGTGGATACGGCCCCGTACTCCGAGAGGTCGGTAAGAGGTGGCGTCAGTGTGACGTCCGTCAAACCGGGCGTGACGCGCGTTACTTCACGGTCACTTCGCGCTCCCCGACCGCTAATCTCCGCCGAGGAGCCAGTAGTGAACAGGCGTTAAGGGGTGGAAGACGTGGCCAGGAAGCTCGCCGTCATCGGAGCCGGACTCATGGGTTCGGGCATCGCGCAGGTCTCGGCCCAGGCGGGCTGGGACGTCGTCCTGCGGGACGTCACCGACGCGGCACTGACCCGCGGCACCGACGGCATCAAGGCGTCGTACGACCGCTTCGTCGCCAAGGGCAAGCTGGCCGCGGCCGACGCCGAGGCCGCCCTCGGCCGGATCACCGCCACCACCGAACTCGACGCGGTCGCCGACGCGGACGTCGTGGTCGAGGCGGTCTTCGAGAAGCTGGAGGTCAAGCACGAGATCTTCCGCTCGCTCGACAAGATCGCCAAGGACGGCGCGGTCCTCGCCTCCAACACCTCCGCCATCCCGATCACCAAGATCGCCGCGGTGACGGAGCGCCCCGAGGCGGTCGTCGGCGCCCACTTCTTCTCGCCGGTCCCGATGATGCAGCTCTGCGAGCTCGTCCGCGGCTACAAGACCAGCGACGCCACCCTCGCTGCCGCGCGGGAGTTCGCCGAGTCGGTCGGCAAGACCTGCATCGTCGTCAACCGCGACGTGGCCGGCTTCGTCACCACCCGGCTCATCTCCGCGCTGGTCGTCGAGGCCGCCAAGCTCTACGAGTCGGGCGTCGCCACCGCCGAGGACATCGACGTGGCCTGCAAGTTGGGCTTCGGCCACGCCATGGGCCCGCTCGCCACCGCCGACCTCACCGGCATCGACATCCTGGTGAACGCCACCTCCAACATCTACACCGAGTCCCAGGACGAGAAGTTCGCGCCGCCGGAGCTGATGCGCCGGATGGTGGACGCCGGTGACATCGGCCGCAAGAGCGGGCAGGGCTTCTACAAGCACTGACTCCGGACGGCCGTTCGGCCATCACCCCACCGGGTGAATTCGGTATCAGTTCGCTTACAAGGCGCAACGCTTCTGCGCCAACGGCAGTCAGTTGTTGAAAAGACGGAGCACTCCCGGGGAGCGTATATGCACATCAGGGGCGACCATGTCGAGCTGGTCGTCGGGGGCCGCCTCGACGTCCGGAGCGCGGCGGACGCCCGTACGGTCCTGCACTCGGCCGTCGACGACGGAGTCGGCGACCTCGTGCTCGACCTGACCGGTCTCGACTCCTGGGACGCCACCGGGCTCGGGGTCATCATGGGCGCACACCGGCGCGCGGGCCGCTGCGGACGGCGGCTCGTGCTGCGCGGGGTGCCGCCGCAGATGCAGCGGCTGCTCGTGGCGACCCGGCTGCACCGGATCCTCGCCATCGAGGGCGGTCTGGCGCTGGAGTCGCTGCCCCGGGTGTGAACCCGGACGTACGGTCGCGGCACTCCTGACGCGCCCGACCGGCCGGTGGTAGGAAACCAGCCGAATGGATCCCGCCGTATGAATCCCGGTCGTCCCGGTTGTGAAGCTGCTGTGCGAAACCGGCGTCCCGCCCCAATCCTCGACGGACCGTGACGTCTTGGTCGGGTCGGCACCCCGGCTGTTCCGGGAATCCCGCGGAAGGTCTAGGGTTCGGTCGCCCGCCCATTGACGAACCCACCCGGCGGGCACCGGACCAGAAGCGACAGCGAGCGTGCAGATCGGCCGGAGGGGCTTCCGCACACACCGCTTTTGGGGGCTTTGACCATGGACCCGATGAACCGGGGGCCGGAAGAACTCGGCCACGACACCGACGGCGACGACGTCCGCGACGGACGCGGCGGCCCCACCGCCGACCTCGTACCGGCCGCCGCCGCCCGCGTCCGCACCGCCCGCGTCGTCTCGGGCGACCTCCTGCTCACCGTCAACGCCGTCGACGGCAGCGAGATCGAGGCCTGCCCGCCCGGCGGCCCCGCCGCTGCCGAAGGCTTCGGGGGAGAGCAGCCCGCGCCGCGGGGCCGCCGCACGCCCCAGGAGCGCGCCGAGGCGGCCCGCGCGGCCGCCCCGCCCGTACCGCCAGGACCCGCCGCTCCCCGGCTCCCGCTGCTCGAACGGCAGGAGGAGCACGAGCGGCTCGTCCAGCTCCTCGCGCGCGGCCGCTCCGTCCGCGTCACCGGCCCGGCCGGATCCGGCCGCACGGCCCTCCTCGACGCGGTCGCCGCCGACTGCACCGGCCTCGCGCCCGACGGCGTGGTCCGCCTCTCCGGGCACCACCGCACCCCCACCGAGCTGCTGTACGAACTCCTCGCCACCGTCCAGCACGCCCCCGACCACCGGCCCGACCGCCCCGGCCTGCTCGCCCAGGTCCGCGACATCGGCGCCGTCGTCGTCGTGGACGACCTGGAGTTCGGCGGCCCGACCCTGGACGAGCTGCTCACCGCGGCGCCCGAGTGCGCCTTCCTGCTCGCCGCCACCACCGACGTCCCGGCCCCCTCGGCCGACGCCCACCTCGACGAGGTCGCGCTCGCCGGACTCGGCCGCGCCGCCTCCCTCGACCTTCTGGAGCGCGCCGTCGATCGGCCGCTCACCGACGACGAGGCGAACTGGGCGGGCGACCTCTGGTTCGAGTCCGAGGGCCTGCCGCTCCGCTTCGTCCAGGCCGGCGCCCTGCTCCGACAGCGCGACCGGCTCCGGGTCACCCCGGCCGAGTTCGACGCGTTCGGGGCGGCCGCCCAGGAGGACACCGTCCCCGCCGAGTTCGACGCCTTCGGCGCCCTCGACGACGCCTTCGGCCCGAACGCCGCGGTCCCCGCGCCCCAGCCCGACCACGCCGATGTCGAACTGCGCGAGATACCGCTCCCGAGCCTCGGCGACGGCGCCGCCCCCGCCGCCCTGCTCGCCTCCCGGCTCAGCCGCTCCGCGCAGGAAACCCTGCGGTTCGCCGTCGCCCTCGGCGGCGAGGTGCCGCACCAGGCGCATCTGCCCGCACTCGTCGGCGACACCCACGCGGACGCCGCCCTCGGCGAGCTCATGGCCTGCGGGCTGCTCTCCCCGGTCGGCACCCGCTACCGCCTCGCCGCCGGCATCCTCACCCAGCTCCTCGCCCACGGATACGGCGGGGCCGACGAGGACACAGCCGCCCGCGCCCACACCGTCGCCCAGCACTACGCCTGGTGGGCCGGGCACCCCTCCGTCACCCCGGCCCGGGCGGTCGCCGAGGCCGACGCCGTACTCGCCGCGCTGGCCGCGATCGTGCCCGGCACGAGCCCCGAACACCCCGCCACCGCCGTCCAACTTGCCCGCAGCGCCGCCCCCGCCTTCGCCGCCGGGCTCCACTGGGGCGCCTGGGAGCGGGTCCTGCGCGGCGGCCAGGAGGCCGCCCGGCTGGCCGGCGAGGTCGCCGAAGAGGCGTACTTCCACCACGAGTTGGGTGTCCTCGCGCTCTGCGCCGGCAACCTGGAGCGGGCCCGCGCCGAACTGGAGGCGTCGATCGGCATGCGCGGCGTCCTCGCCGACAAGCGCGGCACCGTCGCCGGCCGCCGGGCGCTCGCCCTGGTCTCCGACCGCGCCGGCGTGCCGCCGCACGCCGACGACGAGCCGGCTGCCGGCGCCCGCCCCGAGGAGCCCGTCTCCCCGCCGCGCGGGATCCCGAAGGCCGTCGTACCGCTCTCCCGGCCCGCCGCCGCCACGGCCGCGCCGATCCCCGCCTTCCCGGACTTCGCCGACGAGGGCCCGACGCTCATCACCCGCCCCGACACCCACGCGAGCGGGAGCGGGAACGGTACGAAGCGGGGGCGCGGCGCCGCCGGCCTCGTCGCCGGGGCTCGCCGCAACATCGTCGCCGTCGGTACGGGAGCACTCCTCGCCGCCGTCCTCGGTACGGTCGTGACCATCGGGGCCACCTCGGGCGACGCCGGGGACCCCGGCACCGGCCGCGTCACCTCCGACCGCACGGCCGACGAGGACACCGGCGACGCCGTCCTGGACGCCGACGAGCCGACCGAGGGCGCGACCGACCGCCCCACGGACAGCGCCTCGCCCACACCGACCGGCTCGCCGAGCTCGGGCACGCCCACCACCTCGGGCACCCCGACCACGACGCCGTCCGGCTCCCCGACGACGACGGCGCACACGACGGGCTCCCCGACGACTACGCCTCCGCCGCGCCCGACGACGACCCCGACGCGGACGACGAAGCCGCCGACGACCTCGCCCAAGCCGACGCCGTCGACCACACCACCGACGACCCCGCCGACGACCACGCCGCCGCCTACGCCGACGGAGACGACCCCGCCCGCCAGCAACTCCGCCTCGGGCGACACCACCCCGACCGGCAACCCCGCCTGACCGGCGCGGAACGTACGACGGCCCCGGGCGCTCAGCGCGCCCGGGGCCGTACACGTAGGAGGAGAGGTCAGAACAGCCGCAGCTTGTCGTCCTCGATGCCGCGCAGCGCGTCGTAGTCGAGCACCACGCAGTCGATGCCGCGGTCCGTCGCGAGCACCCGCGCCTGCGGCTTGATCTCCTGGGCGGCGAAGACGCCCTTCACCGGCGCGAGATGCGGGTCCCGGTTCAGCAGCTCCAGATAGCGGGTCAGCTGCTCCACGCCGTCGATCTCACCGCGCCGCTTGATCTCCACCGCGATCGTCGCCCCGTCGGCGTTCCGGCAGAGGATGTCCACCGGGCCGATCGCGGTCGGGTACTCGCGGCGGATCAGCGTGTGGCCCTCGCCGAGGGTCTCGATGCGGTCGGCGAGCAGCTCCTGGAGGTGCGCTTCCACGCCGTCCTTGATGAGCCCCGGGTCCACACCGAGCTCGTGCGAGGAGTCGTGGAGGACCTCCTCCATCGTGATGATCAGTTTCTCGCCCGCTTTGTTCACCACCGTCCAGATGCCGGCCTCCCCGTCGACACCTTCCTTGAGGGTGCACGGCGGCGACATCCAGTTGAGCGGTTTGTACGCCCGGTCGTCCGCGTGGATGGAGACGCTGCCGTCTGCCTTGACCAGGATGAGACGGGGAGCGGAGGGCAGGTGGGCGGTGAGCCGGCCGGCGTAGTCCACGGAGCAGCGGGCGATGACGAGACGCATGGTCGGCAACGCTACAAGACACACGCTCTTCCGCGCGATTCGGCTCTTAACGCCCGCTGGACGAGGGTCACTTATTGGCCGGTTGTGTTCCCAATCTCCTGGTGCGCTCCGGACTGCGCGCTTACCGTGGAAGCAGGAGGTCGCCGTCCGTGCACACAGCGTGGCGCACAGGGGGGTCCTTCATCCCTGCCCGTAAGACCCCGCCCGTCGGGGTCGCGAGAGGAGAACCCATGTCGCTCGACGTCTCACCGGCGCTGTTGGAACAGGCCGAGCGAGGCGAGGTCGACGAAGCCGACTTCGTCGACTGCGTCCGGACCTCCCTGCCCTACGCATGGGAGATGATCAGTTCTCTGGTGGCTCAGCTGAAGGTCGACGGCGGCGAGTTCGCCGACAACCAGACGCCGCCGCCGAACGAGCAGGCACGTGGTCAGCTGTTGCGTGCACTCGCGAGTGATGCCATCCGTGGTGCGCTGCAGCGGCACTTCGGGGTGCGTCTGGCCTTCCAGAACTGCCACCGCGTCGCGGTGTTCCCGCTGGACTCCGCGGTCGACGAGCGGCTCGCCCGCTTCACTTCCGTACGGGGTCAGCTGCTCAACCAGTCGCCGGAACTGCGCGACTGCTGAGGCACGGTGGTGCCGCCGCTCCGCATCGCGGGAGACGCGAACGATGCGAGAGGTGCCGGAGCGGCGGCATCCGCACCAGCCTCCGAGCACGCACCCGACCCGATTCCATGGACTCAGACCAGCTGGGGGAGCACCTCGGCCCCCAGGCGCCGTACGTTCTCCTCGGTGGCCGCGAGATCGCCCGTGCCCTCGGCGAGCAGCGCGAAGCGCGTGATGCCCGTACGCTCCGAGGTCGCCGCGAGCCGATCCGCCGCGAGCCGGGGTGTGCCCACGGGGTGCAGCGAGCAGAGCAGCTCCGTGTACGCGACGGGGTCCCGCATCGAGCGGTACCGGCCGTCCACGGTCACATGCGCGTCGAGCCCCTGCTTCAGCCAGCCCGGCATCGCCTTCACGAGCGCCTCGGCCGCGTCGCCGGCACGGTCCGCGAGCTGGGCGACGCCCGCCGACACATGGCCGGCGCCGATCCGGGCGATCTCGTCCGGGGTGCGGCCCGCGTCTCTGGAGAAACGTTCCCACGCGGCCACCATCTCGGCCTTCTCCGTGTCGCCGCAGTGCATCCCGAGCAGCATCGGCAGCCCCCGCCGGGCGGCCAGCTCGACGCTCTTGGGGGAGGTGCAGGCGACCACCACCTCGGGCGACGCGTCCCCGCCGATCAGCTCGCCGGGACGCGGGACGACGGCCACCTCGCGGAAGGCGAATCGTTCTCCCTCGGCGGCGACCCGGGGCTCGGACAGCCAGCGCAGCAGCAGGTCGAGCGATTCGGGGAAGCCCTGCTCGTACGCCTTGAGACCCGCGCCGAACACCTCCAGGTCGACCCACGGCCCGCCCCTGCCCACGCCGAGCGTGAACCGGCCGCCGGAGGTCAGATGGAGCAGGGCGGCCTGCTCGCCGAGGGCCACCGGATGGACCGTCGGCAGCACACTCACCGCCGTACCGACCCGGATCCGGCGCGTCCGGCCGAGGAGCAGCGCCGCCAGCGTCACGGCCGACGGACAGACTCCGTACGGGACGAAGTGGTGCTCGGCCAGCCAGACGGAGTCGAGCCCCGACTCCTCGGTGACCTCGGCCGTCCGCACCGCCCGGTGCAGCGCCTCGCCCTGACCCTGTCCCGGGAACTGGGCGGCCAGAACAAACGTACCCACGCGCATCGCTTCTGCCTCCTTGCGGCCGACGCGGATCTCCCCCTCGTACTGGCAACAACGTCTGACACGTGCCAAAGGCACGGCCTGGCATGAAGTTGTTGCGATTTTCCGCTAACTCGGCCCGGCGGGTGGAAAGGTCACTCCGTCGCGGCCCGTAGGCTGGACGGAATGTTCCGTGCCCCCGGCCCCGTGAGGTGATCAGGTGTCCCCGCGTCGCAACCGCCCCCATGGCGGCGAGAAGCCCGATCCTCAGGGTGAGTCGGGCGACCGGTACGGCGGATCACAGCGAAGCGAGACCTGGCAGGGCGAAGAGTGGTTCGTCCGGCACGTGGCCGGCGCGAGCACCCCGGGCAAGCGCTACCGCTGCCCCGGCTGCGACCAGGAGATCCCGGGCGGCGCACCGCACGTGGTGGCCTGGCCCGAGTACGGGGGAGTGGACGACCGCCGCCACTGGCACAAGGCCTGCTGGAACGCGAAGGACCGCCGCACCACGCGGGTGCAGCGGTCCCGTAACGCGCCGAAGTACTGAGCCGGGCCGGATCCTGGATCCAATGTCCAGGATCTTGGATCCGATATCCGATATCCGATATCCAAGATCCAATATCCGTGATCCGGTATCCCGGATCCGGTATCGGATGTCCGACCCGCCCGCGATCCGTCAGACGTCGCGGCTGTTCAGCAGGGCGTACGCGCCGCCCATCGCCGCCGCCACGATGACCGCCATGATCCACACCGGGTCCCAGCCCGACGGCCCGGACTCACCCAGCGCCGACTTGCCCGCGTACAGCGCGATCAGCTGGCTCGGGATGGCGTAGTCGAGCAGCCACTCCTGCACCTTCGCCAGCGACTCCGAGAACATGAACATGGCCGCCACCAGGGGCAGCAGCAGGATGCCGATCATGATCGTGATCGCGCCCGCCGAGTGCCGGATGATCGCGCCGATGGCCAGCGAGACCAGCCCGAGCAGCGCCATGAACAGGCCGATACCGACCGTCGCCCGCAGCCACTCGCCCGAGGTGGGCTCGGCCGCGGTGGTCACCATCGCCACCTGCGCCATGGCCACCACCGTCGCCGTGATCGTCGTGATCGTGAAGACGAGCAGGAAGAAGACGAGCGCCTTGGCCGTCAGCACCCGGGCACGGGTCGGGCAGGCGGTCAGCGTGGTGCGGATCATGCCCGTGCCGTACTCGGAGGCGATCGTCAGCACGCCGAGCGTGATCACACAGATCGAGCCGAGGAGCACACCGAAGAAGCCGAGCGCGAGCGCCGACTCCTCCTCGGTGGGCACGTCGGACCTGGACACGATCGCGGCGACGCCGATACCGATGACCAGCATCAGCAGCACCATCACACCGAGCGTCCACATCGTGGAGCGCACGGAACGGATCTTGGTCCACTCCGAGGCGAGCGCGTCCCCGAGGTGCGCGCGGCGCACCGGGATCGGGGAGACGTACGAGTTCGTCGGGGAGGCGTACGAGTTCGGAGCGGCGTACGAGTTCGGGGCGGGGGCGGTCATCGGGCGTCCTCGGCGTTCTTGGCGGGCTCGCTCTGCGTCGCGTACGGGTTCTCTCCGGGCGGCGGCGGGGCGTACCAGCCCTGCTGCGGTACGTCCTGCACGACCGGCTCGGCCGTCTCCTTGAGGTGGGCCGGCCGGGGCGCCTGGAGGTGCGCCAGCTGGTCGTCGGTGGAGCGGTAGTCCACGGCGCCCTGCGTCATCCGCATGTACGCCTCCTCCAGCGAGGCCTGGTGCGGGGACAGCTCCCAGAGCCGTACGTCCGCGCCGTGCGCCAGATCGCTGATCCGGGGCAGCGGCAGACCGGTCACCCGCAGCGCGCCGTCCGGCTCGGACAGCACCTGGCCGCCGGCCTCGATCAGCGTCGCCGTCAGCTTCTCCCGGTGCTGCGGCTCCCCCTGCGGGGTGCGGACCCGGGCGAAGTCCGCGGAGTTCGCCGAGATGAAGTCCTTGATGCTCATGTCCGAGAGCAGCTGGCCCCGGCCGATCACGATCAGGTGGTCGGCGGTCAGCGCCATCTCGCTCATGAGGTGGCTGGAGACGAAGACGGTCCGGCCTTCGGAGGCGAGCTTCTTCATCAGATTGCGGACCCAGAGGATGCCCTCGGGGTCGAGACCGTTGACCGGCTCGTCGAAGAGCAGCACCTGCGGGTCGCCGAGCAGTGCCGCGGCGATCCCCAGCCGCTGCCCCATGCCCAGCGAGAAGCCCTTGGAGCGGCGCTTGGCGACGTCCTGGAGGCCGACGACCCCGAGGACCTCGTCCACCCGCTGCGCCGGGATCCCGGCCAGCTGGGCGAGCGAAAGCAGATGGCTCCGGGCGCTCCGCCCCCCGTGCACGGCCTTGGCGTCGAGCAGCGCGCCCACCTGGCGGGGCGCGTTCGGCAGCTGCCGGAAGGGGTGGCCGCCGATGGTGACATGTCCGGAGGTCGGCCGGTCGAGCCCGAGGATCATGCGCATCGTCGTCGACTTGCCGGAGCCGTTGGGGCCGAGGAAGCCGGTCACCACACCCGGCCGCACCTGGAAGGAAAGGTTGTACACGGCCGTCTTGGCGCCGTAGCGCTTCGTCAGGCCGACTGCCTCGATCATTCTCCAGCCCCATCGACAGGTCAGGTCGTCGGGGCCGTGGCCGTTGGCCGCAGACCCCCGTGTGAGGTAGGAGCTTATCGAGGCGTTGACGGTTCCGACCAAGCCGAAAACGTGACCAACGTGCTAGGCGTCCCGCTTCTTCATCACCAGGTAGCCGCCCAGCAACGCGGCCGCCACCCAGGCGAGCATGATCCCTAGACCGCCCCAGGGCCCGTACGGCGCCTCCTCGGTGTTCAGCGCGTCCGGCAGGACCTGCATGATCTTGGATCCGGCCTGGTCGGGGAAGTACAGCGCGACCTCCTTGGCCTTCGGCACCGCCGAGAGGATCTGCGAGACCAGGAAGAAGAACGGCACCAGGATGCCCAGCGACAGCATCGAGGAGCGCAGCATCGTCGCCACACCCATCGAGAAGATCGCGATCAGCCCCATGTAGAGCCCGCCGCCGACCACCGCCCGCAGCACGTTGTCCGCGCCGAGCGTCGTCCGGTGCTCACCGAGCAGGGCCTGCCCCAGGAAGAACGACAGGAAGCTGGTCACCAGGCCGACGCCCAGGGCCAGCGCCCCGGCCACCGCGATCTTGGAGAAGATGAAGGTCGCCCGCTGTGGGACGGCCGCGAGCGAGGTGCGGATCATGCCCGAGCTGTACTCCGTGCCGACCACGAGCACCCCGAAGACCACCATCGCCAGCTGGCCGAGGACCATCCCGGAGAAGCTGACGAACGTCGGGTCGAACGTCGCCTGCTCGGCCTCCGAGAGATCGGAGAAGGTCGACTTCAGCAGCGCGCTCAGCGCCGCGCCCATCGCCACCGTCACCAGGAGCGCGCTCGCCAGGGTCCAGACCGTCGACGAGACCGTCCGGATCTTGGTCCACTCCGACTGGAGGACCGCCGATACCGCTGCCATCGCTCAGGCTCCCTTGGTGGTGTCGCCCCACTGGGGGCCGGGCGCGACCGCCCCGTGTACGTCCGTGCCGTGCGCGTGGTACTCCACCGCACCCGCGGTCATCTGCATGAACGCTTCTTCGAGGGAGGCGCGCTGCGAACTCAGCTCGTGCAGCACGAGCCGGTGCTCGGCCGCCAGCTCACCGATCTTCTCCGTCGTGGCGCCGTCCACCTCCATCGTCCCGTTGCCCGACTCGACGGGCGTGAAGCCGCTCTCGTGCAGGACGTCCCGCAGCCGCTCCTGCTGCGGCGAGCGCAGCCGTACGTAGCTCCGCGAATTCTGGTGGATGAAATCCGCCATCGACGTGTCGGCCAGCAGCTTTCCCTGTCCGATCACGATGAGATGATCGGCCGTCAGGGCCATTTCACTCATCAGATGACTGGAAACGAAGATCGTCCGGCCCTCGGCGGCGAGCGCCTTCATCAGATTGCGGATCCAGTGAATTCCCTCGGGGTCCAGACCATTGACGGGCTCGTCGAACATCAGGATCTCGGGATCACCGAGCAGCGCCGAGGCGATTCCGAGCCGCTGGCCCATGCCGAGCGAGAAGCCCTTCGACTTCTTCCGCGCGACCGACGTCAGACCGACCAGATCCAGGACCTCGCCGACCCGGCTCTGCGGAATGCGGTTCGACTGGGCGAGGCAGAGCAGATTGTTGTACGCGGAGCGGCCGCCGTGCATCGCCTTGGCGTCGAGGAGCGCACCGATGTACTTCAGCGGCTCCTGGAGCTCGCGGTAGTGCTTGCCGTCGATCCGGACCGTGCCGCTGGTCGGATTGTCCAGATCGAGCATCATCCGCATGGTCGTCGACTTGCCCGCGCCGTTCGGCCCCAGGAAGCCGGTGATCATGCCAGGGCGCACCTGGAAGGAGAGATGGTCGACGGCCGTCTTCGATCCGAACCGTTTCGTCAGGGCCTCGAGCTCGATCATGCGTACAACCTAAGGGCGCGAAAAACCCTCCGCCACCTGAATGACGGAGGGTTCTGCGGCGCTTCGCCCACTCGTTACAGGAAGACGCTCAGCGGGTCTGCTGGGCCGGGACACCGCGGGTGGCCGGCTCGTCGTCGATCGGGGAACCGGCGGCCGCGACAGCCGCACCGGTCAGCGTGGCCAGCATCTCGCGGACGTTGGTCAGCTGGGCGTTGATCGAGTCGCGGCGGTTCGTCAGCGCCGCCAGCTCGCGCTCCGATTCCGAACGGATCCGGTCGGCCTTGGCGTTCGCGTCGGCCACGATGTCCTCGGCCTGGCGCTGCGCGGTCTCCACCGTCTGACGGGCCCGGCGCTCCGCGTCCGTACGCAGCTTCTCGGCCTCCAGGCGGAGCTGCTCGGCGCGGTGCTCGATCTCGGCGAGACGCTTCTCGGCCTTGGCCTGACGCGAGGCCAGGTCGCGCTCCGACTGCTCCCGGCGCTTGGCCAGGTTGGTCTCGAAGTCCGCGGCGGCCTGGGCGGCCTTGGCGCGGGTCTCCTCGAAGAGGGCGTCCGCCTCCTCGCGCTTGGACTGCGCGTCCTTCTGCGCCTCGGCACGCAGCGAGTTGGCCTCGCCCTGCGCCTTCTCGACGATCCGAACGCCCTCGTCCTCGGCCTTGGACTTGCGCTCCGCGGCGAAGGACTCGGCGTCGTTGCGCACCTGCTGGGCGGCCGACTCGGCCAGCTCGCGGTGCTGCTCGGCGGCGCGACGGGCCTCCTCGCGCAGGTCCTTCGCCTCCTCCTCGGCGAGGCGGAGGATCTTCTCGACGCGCGCACCGAGCCCGGCGTACGACGGCTCGGCGTCGGTGACCTGGGCCTGGGCGTTCTGCGTCTCGAGGTGGAGTTCCTCGATGCGCTTTTCCAGAGAGGTGATTCGTCCTAGAGCACTGTCACGGTCGGCGACGAGCTTGGTAATGCGGTCATCCACCTGACCGCGGTCGTAACCACGCCGCACGAGCTCGAAGCCGAAGGGGGAGGAAGTGTCGCTCATGGGGTTCCTGTCGAATGAGACCGGTGAGGTGTTAGGGGGAATCCTAGGGGCCGAAGCGGCGTGTCATCGAGCGGATGCCGGTTTGATCTGGAGAATGTCCAGCCTTTTGAGTGGCTAGCCCTCGGAGGACTTGCCACTCGAACGTGTCACCCCCGCGGGAACACCCGCCTTGGCGTCCGCCCCGGCGGACTTGGTCCCGGCGGTCGGCGCCTCGAAAGACTCCAACGCTTCCAGAACGTCCTGGACACGGGAGATCTCGGCATTGATGTCCTCGCGGCGGCGCACCAGTACATCCAGGTCGCGCTTGCCCTCGGAGATCATCGTCTCGGCCTCGTGCTCGGCCTCCGCCTTGATCTTCTCCGCCTCCGCGACGAGCGAGGCCTTCTTCTGCTCGGCCTCCTTGAGCAGCCCCTCCGCCTTCCGCACCGCGGCGATCCGGACCTTGCTCGCCTCCGAACTCGCCTCGGAGACCATCTCCTTGGCCTTCTCCTCGGCCTCGGCCCGCTGCTCCTCGGCCGCCTTCACCAGCTTGTCGACCCGCTCGCCGGCCGTCTTCATCTGCTCGGACGTCTCGCGCCGCGCCCGCTCGTGCAGCTCCTCGATCTCGCCCTCGACGCGGGCCCGCAGCTCCTCCGCCCGCTCCCTTATGGCCGTCGCGTCCCTGCGCGCGCCCACCAGGAGTTCGTCCGCGTCCGTACGGGCCTTCTCCACCAGGGAGTTGCCCTCGACCGTCGCCTCCGACACGAGCCGCTCGGCCTCCTGACGGGCCGCGCCGACCATCGTGTCCGCCTGCGACTCGGCCTCGGTGGTGGCGCGCAGCGCCTCCTCCTGCGCCTTCGCCATCAACTGGTCGGCCTGCTCGGCCGCGTCCGAACGGCGCTTGGCGCCGGCCTCCCGCGCCTCGTCGAGCGTACGGTCCGCCTCCTCGCGCGCCTCGGAACGCATCTGCTCCGCCGCGGCCTCGGCGTCCGCCTTGACCCGCTCGGCCTCCACCCGGATCCGCTCGGCGGCCTGCTGGGCCTGCCCCACGTTCTCCGCGCCCTCGGCCCGCAGCCGCTCCGCCTCGTCCGCCGCCTCGGTGGTGACCCGCTCGGCCTCGCTCCGGGCCTCGCCGATGAGCGAGTCCGCCTGCTCGGCGGCGTCCGCACGCCGCTTGTCGGCGGCCTTGCGGGCCTCGTCCAGGACCCGCTCGCCGTCCGCCCGGGCGGCGGCCCGCAGCGCCTCCGCCTGGGCCTCGCCGTCCGCCTTGACCTGCTCGGCCTCGGTACGCAGCCGCAGCGCGTCCTGCTCGGTCGACTCCAGGAGCGCCGCCGCCTCGGCGGTGATCCGCTCGGCCTCGCCGGTCGCCTCGCCGATGAGCGCGTCGGCCTGCTCGGCGGCGTCGGAGCGCCGCTTGTCGGCCGCCTTGCGGGCCTCGTCCAGGACCTGCTCGCCGTCGGCGAGCGCGGCCGCCCGCAGCGCCTCCGCGTGCGCCTCGCCGTCCGTCTTCAGCTGCGCGGCCTCGGCCCGCAGCGTCTCCGCCTCGGCCGTCAGCCGCTCGGCCTCGCCCGCGGCCTCCGTGATGAGCGTGTCCGCCTGCTGGGCGGCGTCGGAGCGCCGCTTGTCGGCCGCCTTGCGGGCCTCGTCCAGGATCTGGTCGCCCTCCGTGCGGGCGAGCGTGACCAGCTCCTCCGCCTCGGTGGTGAGCCGCTCGGACTCCGCGGCCGCCTCGGAACGGATCCGGTTGGCGTCCTCGCGGGCGTCCGCACGGGTGCGGGCCGCGTCCTGCTCGGCCGACGCCAGCGCGTCCGTCGCCTCCGTCCGCACCCGCCGGTCGTACTCGGCGGTGTCCGCGCGCAGCTTCTCCGCATCGGCGATCGCGTCCGCGACCGTCCGCTCGGCCAGCGCCTTCGCGGCCTCGGTCTCCTCCTGGGCGCGCGCCCGGACCCGGTTCGCGTCCCCGGTGGCCCGCTCCCGCTCCTCGTACGCGTCGGCGCGGACCCGGTCCGCCTCCTCCTGCGCCTCGGTACGGGTGCGCTCCGCCGCGTGCTCGGCCGCGCTCCGCAGCCCGGCGATCTCCTCCTCGGCCTGCTCCTGGAGGCCGGCCACCGAGTCCCGTACGGTCTGCGCGGTCTGCTCGGCGGCGGAGACCATCTCCGTGGCCCGCCGGTCCGCCTCCTCGACCAGGCGCTGCGCCTCGGTCTGCGCCTCCTCCACCCGCTTACGGGCGGAGGCGAGCAGCTCCTCGGACTGTTCGCGGGCGTTCTCGCGCTCCCGGTCCGCCTCGGAGCGGGCCGACTCCAGCGTCTCCTCGGCCTCCCGGCGCCGCCGGTTGGCCTCCTCCTGGGCGGCGGCCAGCGCCTCGGCGGCCTCGGCGGCCACCCGCTCGGCGGCGGCCGCGGCCTCGGCCCGTACCCGGTCGGCGGTCTCCTGGGCCTCCGACTTCAGTCGCTCGGCCTCCGTCGACGCCTCCGTACGCAGCCGTACGGCCGACGCCTCCGCCTCGGCGCGCGCGGTCGACGCGTCCGACGACGCCTCCGTGCGCAGCCGCTCGGCCTCCTGCTCGGCCTGCGCCTGGAGCGTTCGGATCCGCTCGGCGGCCTCCGTGCGCAGCCGCTCGGTCTCCTCGGCCGCCTCGCGCCGCAGCCGCTCGCTCTCGGCGCGGGCGTCGGTCAGCGCCTGCTCGGCGCTCTCGACCCGCGTCTCGGCCTCGGTGTGCAGCCGGGTCAGTTCGCCGGCCGCCTCCTCGCGACGGGCGGCGGCGGCCCGCTCGGCGTCCTCACGCAGCTCGGCCGCGGCCCGCTCGGCCGCGGCCGTGACCGACTCGGCCTGCTCCTCGGCCTCCGCCCGCATCCGCTCGGCCTCGGCGCGGGTGCGCTCCAGCGTCTCCTCGGCCTGCGTACGCAGCGTCTGCGCGCGCTCCATGGCCTCCGAGCGGACCCGCTCGCCCTCGGCGCCCGCGCTCGCGCGCAGCTCGTCGGCGTCGGTACGGGCCTTGGTCAGCAGCTCCTCGGCGGTGCTGGCCGCCTCCTCGATCTGGCCGACGGCCTCGCGCCGGGCCTCGCCGCGGATCTTCTCGCCCTCGGCGATCGCCTCGGCCCGCAGCTGCTCGGCCTCGCCGCGCAGCCTGCGCGCCTCCTCCTGCAGCTCGACGGTCTTGGCGCGGTACTCCTTGGTGTCGTTCTTCGCCGTGCCCAGGAACTCGTCGGCCCGCTCCTCGGCCTGGGTACGCAGCCGGTCGGCCTCGGTCTCGGCCTCGCGCCGGATGCGCTCGGCCTCCTCGGAGGCCTTGCGGGTGGTCTCCTGGGCGTCCTCGGACGCCTTGGTCAGGACCTCCTCGGCGGTACGGGCCGCCTTGGCGAGCGCGGCGGCGGAGTCCTCGGCCGCGACCGTACGGGCCTTGTCGGAGGCCTCCGAGAGCAGCTTCTCGGCCTCGGCGGTGGCCTCGCGGAGCTTCTCGTCGGCCTCCGCCTTGAGGGTCTCGGCCTCCTTGGTCGCCTCGGCGACAAGCCGGGCGATCTCCGCCTTCGCGGTACGGGTCCGCTGCTCGTTGACGGACTCCGCGGAGGACAGCTGCCTGGCCGCCGCCTCCTTGGCCTCGGTGAGCGCCTTCTCGGCCTCCGTGCGGGCCTCGCGGAGCCGGACCTCGGCCTCCTGCATCCGCTGCTCGGCGGCACGGGACAGCTCGGTGGCCTGCTGACGGGCCTGCTCGGTCTCGGCGCTGGTGGAGGAACGCAGCTGCTCGGCGTGGCTGGTGGCCTCGTGCGCCTGCGTGGACGCAGCGTTCAGGAGCCGCTCGGCGTCCTTGCGGGCGCGCAGCAGAATCGCTTCCGCCTCGGCACGGGCCGCTTCGGCCTCCGAGCCCACCCGCTGACGGGTCTCCTCGGCGAGCCGGGTGGCCTCCGCGCGGGCGCCGGCCAGCGACTGCTCGGCCTCGGCGCGGGACTCCTCCATGAGGCGGCGGGCCTGGGACTCCGTACGGGCGCGCAGCTGCTCGGCCCAGGCCACGTTCTCGTTGACGTGCGCCTCGACGGTCTGGCGGCGCTCCGACAACTCCTGGTCCAGGCGCTGGCGGCGCTGGACGGCCTCGGCGTGCAGCTCGGCCTGGAGCCGGGCCTGGTGCTCGGCGTGCTCCTGCAGGATGCGCTGGGTCTGGGCGCGGGCGTCGCGCAGCTCGCGCTCGGCGTCCTGGCGCAGCTGGTCGGCCTGGGTCTGCGCGTTGCGCAGCATCTGCTCGGCCTGGTAGCCGATGTCCGCGCTGTCGTACGCGGGACGGGACGCGATGGTGCGGCGCGCCTCGTGGAGCTTGGCGCGCAACACCTCGACCTGGTAACCGAGGTCCTCGGCGTGCTGGACGGCCTTCTCCCGCTCGGTCTTCAGCCGGTCCATCTCGGCTTCGAACCGCGAAAGATGGTCGTCTTCAGCTCGGTGGCTCTCCTGGCGTTCGTAGCCCCGCACTGCGCGGTCCATCCGTCCCCTGGTCGCAATACTCCGACGAGCACCGTTCCCCGGAGAACGGCCCCCCCGGGAATCGTGGCAGATCGGATACCCCGACTTCGACGCCGCATGGCATGCGGCCCCGACCGGCCCCGGCCCGGAGCCGCCCACTCTACCGGGCCAGGAATCCGGAGGTCAGTGCTCCGCCGAGGAGTGGTCGCCCGACGGCTCGGCGGACGTGACCAGTTCGGTCAGTACGCCGTGGCAGTCCTTGGGGTGGAGGAAGGTGATACGAGAGCCCATGGAGCCGGTCCTCGGCTCGTCGTAGAGGACCCGGACGCCCTTCCCGCGGATGGCCTCGGCGTCGCCGTCGACGTCGGCGGTGCCGAAGGCGATGTGGTGGACGCCCTCACCGTTCTTGGCCAGCCACTTGCCCACCGCGGAGTCCTCCCGGGTGGGCTCCAGGAGCTGGAGGTACGAGGCGCCGCCGTCGGAGGTCTCGTTGATCTTGAGCATGGCCTCGCGGACGCCCTGCTCCTCGTTGACCTCGGAGTGGAACACCTCGAAACCGTAGGTCGCGCGGTAGAACTCCACCGTCTTGTCGAGGTCGAAGCAGGCGATCCCGATGTGGTCGATTCGCGTCAGCATGGATCCAGTGCAGCGCCAGGAGGATGGTTACGCAACGTGCGCGCCGTCACACCGACTGGCCGGTGACCATGCGCGGTACCGCTCAGTACATTGAAGGTAAACCCTCGTTCACTCCTCATCCCAAGGGGCTGTGCCTCATGTCTGGAACGACCGGTACCACCTCAGTGATCGTCGCGGGCGCCCGCACGCCCATGGGCCGACTGCTCGGCTCCCTCGCGTCCTTCTCCGGAGCCGACCTGGGCGGTTTCGCCATCAAGGCCGCGCTCGACCGGGCCGGCATCGCCGGTGACCAGGTGCAGTACGTGATCATGGGGCAGGTGCTCCAGGCGGGCGCCGGGCAGATCCCCGCTCGCCAGGCCGCCGTCAAGGCCGGCATCCCGATGAACGTGCCGGCCCTGACCATCAACAAGGTGTGTCTGTCCGGTCTGGACGCCATCGCGCTCGCCGACCAGCTGATCCGCGCGGGCGAGTTCGACATCGTCGTGGCCGGCGGCCAGGAGTCGATGACCAACGCCCCGCACCTGCTGCCGAAGTCCCGCGAGGGCTACAAGTACGGCGCGATCGAGATGCTCGACGCGATGGCGTACGACGGTCTGACCGACCCCTTCGAGAAGATCGCCATGGGCGAGTCCACGGAGAAGCACAACACCCGTCTGGGCATCCAGCGCCCCGAGCAGGACGAGATCGCCGCGCTGTCGCACCAGCGCGCGGCCGCCGCGCAGAAGAACGGCATCTTCGAGGCCGAGATCACCCCGATCGAGATCCCGCAGCGCAAGGGCGACCCGGTCGTCTTCGCCAAGGACGAGGGCATCCGCGCGGAGACCACCGTCGAGTCGCTCGGCAGGCTGCGTCCGGCCTTCGCCAAGGACGGCACGATCACCGCCGGCACCTCCTCGCAGATTTCCGACGGCGCCGCGGCCGTGGTCGTGATGAGCAAGGCGAAGGCCGAGGAGCTGGGCCTGGAGTGGCTCGCCGAGATCGGCGCCCACGGCAACGTGGCCGGCCCGGACAACTCGCTGCAGTCGCAGCCGTCGAACGCGATCCGGCACGCCCTGAAGAAGGAGGGCCTGGGCCTGGAGAAGGTCGACCTGATCGAGATCAACGAGGCCTTCGCGGCGGTCGCCGTCCAGTCAATGAAGGACCTCGGCGTCACCCCGGAAAAGGTGAACGTCAACGGTGGCGCGATCGCGCTGGGCCACCCCATCGGCATGTCCGGCGCGCGGGTGGTGCTGCACCTGGCCCTGGAGCTGAAGCGGCGCGGCGGCGGGGTCGGCGTGGCGGCGCTGTGCGGCGGCGGCGGTCAGGGCGACGCTCTCGTCGTTCGCGTTCCTGAGTAGACGCAGCCCCGGCAAGTAGATCCCGGCAAGCAAGGAGCGGTTGCACATGGTGGACGTCCCCGAACTCGTCGCCCAGGCACGGGAGGGCCGGCCGCGCGCCGTGGCCCGGCTGATCTCCCTCGTGGAGGGGGCGTCCCCGCAGCTGCGCGAGGTGATGGCGGCGCTGGCGCCGCTGACCGGTGGCGCGTACGTGGTGGGTCTGACGGGTTCGCCCGGCGTCGGCAAGTCCACCTCGACGTCGGGGCTGGTCGCGGCGTACCGCAGGGCGGGGAAGCGGGTCGGCGTCCTGGCCGTCGACCCCTCGTCCCCGTTCAGCGGGGGAGCGCTGCTCGGTGACCGGGTCCGGATGTCGGAGCACGCCTCGGACCCGGGCGTCTACATCCGCTCGATGGCCACCCGCGGGCACCTCGGCGGGCTCGCCTGGTCGGCGCCGCAGGCGATCCGGGTGCTGGACGCGGCGGGCTGCGAGGTGATCCTCGTGGAGACCGTCGGCGTCGGTCAGTCGGAGGTGGAGATCGCCTCCCAGGCCGACACGTCGGTGGTGCTGCTCGCGCCGGGCATGGGCGACGGGATCCAGGCCGCGAAGGCGGGCATCCTGGAGATCGGCGACGTGTACGTGGTGAACAAGGCGGACCGGGACGGCGCGGACGCGACGGCCCGCGAGCTGAACCACATGCTGGGCCTGGGCGAGGCGCGCGGTCCTGGCGACTGGCGGCCGCCGATCGTCAAGACGGTCGCGGCGCGGGGCGAGGGCATCGACGAGGTCGTCGAAGCCCTTGAGAAGCACCGCGCGTGGATGGAGGAGCACGGGGTCCTGGCGGACCGCCGCCGGGCGCGGTCGGCGCGGGAGGTCGAGACGATCGCGGTCACCGCGCTGCGCGCGCGGATCGGCGACCTGCACGGCGACCGCCACCTGGACGCCCTTGCGGAACGCGTCGTCGCGGGCGAGCTGGACCCGTACGCGGCGAGCGACGAACTCATCGCGAGCCTGACGAACAACAACTAGCCGGTCAGGCGGAGGAAGGCCCGGTGCGCACGGCGCACCGGGCCTTCTCCTTTACGGCTTGCTATGGCTTGCCGCGTCGGCCCCGGAGTTCGGCCGCGACCGGCTTCAGGGACTCGTGGAGGTCGCCGAGGGCCTCCGGGGTGAGCTGGTCGATGAAGTGCTTGCGTACGGACTCGACGTGGTGGGGTGCCACCTTGCGCATCGTGTCCATGCCCTGCTCCGTCAGGACCGCGTACAGCCCGCGCCGGTCCGACTCGCAGCTGGTGCGGGTCACGAGCCCCGCGTTCTCCATGCGGGTGATCTGGTGCGAGAGCCGGCTCTTGGACTGCAGCGTGGCCGTCGCCAGGTCGCTCATCCGCAGGCGCCGTTCCGCCGACTCCGAGAGGTTCACCAGGATCTCGTAGTCGTTCATGGTCAGGCCGAAGGGCTGGAGGTCCTTCTCCAGCTGGTACGTCAGCATCCGGTTGACGTCCAGGTATGTGCGCCACGCACACTGTTCGGCGTCGGTGAGCCAGGGGGTGGCCGTCTCGGTCTCCATATATGGATTCTACCTAAGAAGTTGAATACTGGACGAAGTCGGGGAGTGCGACGCCGTGCACCGGGGGCCCGACGTGCGGGGTGCAGACGTTCGAGGCGTCACACTCCGCAGACTACCGGCTACAGCCCGAAGCGACGCTGGAGGTCCCCCAGCTGTCCGGGAAGGCGCGGTGCGGAACCCTGCCCGCCCTGGCCGGAACCGTGTCCTCCAGGCACCCCGCCCGGGACGCCCGGCCCCGCGCCCGCCGTACCGGTCGCCCGCTCGGGCAACAGCATCTCCGTCGACTGGAGCAGTACCGTACCGGCTCCGACGAACTCGAACTGGTGCTCCTCGCCGGAGACCCCGCCGATCCCCGTCAGCGCCCGGACACCGCCCATCACGCCCGTCATGTAGCCGTGGTCGTAGTGGTGGCACGGGGACGGGCAGTCCGCCCAGCCGACCAGCGCCTGCGGGTCCACCCGCATCGGCGGCTCCATGAAGACCACCGGACCGTTCGACGCCGCCACGAACTTGCCGGTGCCGATCAGCGTCACGAACCCCGGCACGATCGACTGCTTGAGCGCCAGCGTCGGCTGGTACGCCAGCAGATTGCCCGAGCGGATCGTCAGATTGCCCTGGTCCAGGTCGAACGAGTTCACGTCGAAGGCCCGGTCGGCGAGCAGCATCTTGCCGCTGCCCTCCGCCACCACCCAGTCGCTCGCGTGCAGCGGCGAGTGGAAGGACGTACGGACCAGCCGGTCGAGGCGCCCGTGGCCGATGCCGTTGAAGTCGATCCGCCCGTAGTAGGCGATCATCTTGCCCTTCTGCAGGAACCACTGGGAGCCCTTGAGCTCCACGCAGAAGGTGTACGGATTGACGTTGTCGTCCGACGGCAGCGTCATCGGGTCGTAGATCACGGGCGCGCTCACAGCTTCTCCTCCGACGCCTGCACGTACACCGCACCGCTGCCGCTCAGCTCCAGCTGGAACGCCTCGCCCGAGCCGCGGCCCACCATGTCGCGCCAGCCGAGCGCGGTCGAGAGCTTGTTCCGTACGTCGCCGTGGTGGGCGACGTAGGCCTGCGGGTCCACATGGACCGCGCGGCCCGGGGCGATCGGCAGCTCGATCATGCCGCCGTGCGCCATCACGGCGACCGCGCCGTGACCTTTGAGCGTCGTGGTGAAGAGCCCCTGGCCGGTCACCTGGCCGCGCACCATGCCCATGACCCCGCCCTGCGAGCCCATGAACATCGTGCCCTGCTCCAGGGTGCCGTCGAAGGCGAGCAGCCTGTCGGCCTCGACGTACAGGGTGTCGCCGGTCAGCTGGATCACCTGGATGTGGTGGCCGCCGTGCCCGAACATCACCGTGCCGTTGCCCTCGACCGTCATCAGCGGCGTCGCCTCGCCGGCCACCCGGCGGCCGATCATCGACATCACGCCGCCCTGGCCGCCGGCCATGTTCGGCGTGAAAGTGACCTCGCCGCGGTACGCCAGCATCGCGCCGCGCTGGCTGAACATGCGCTGTCCGGGGACGAGCTGGGCCTCGACCATCTTGGAGTTGACCTCACGGAACGGCATCAGACGTCGCCCCCGATCGTGTTCCGCTCGCTGGGCTGGACGTACACGAGTCCGTCGCCCTCGAAGCGGATCTGGAACGCCTCGCCGCCGCCCTCGCCGAGGAACGTGCGGAACGTCACACCGGACTGGAAGCTCTGCTGGAGGTTGCCCTGGTGGGCGACGTACGCGCCGGGGTCGACGGAGAGCGGGTACTGCGGGGTCACGCGCAGCACCACCGCCGGGCCGTCGGACATGATCGCCGCCTGGCCGGTGCCCTCGACGGTCGTCGTGAAGAGACCGTTGCCGGTCGCGCCGCCGCGCAGACCGGTGAAGCTGGTGCCGGTGCGCAGCCCCGCGTCCGTGCAGAGCAGATTGCTCGACTCGACGTAGAGCTTGTCGCCGTGCAACTGGACGAGGTTGATCTCGGAGGCGCGGTCGGCGAACCAGCAGGTCCCCTGGCCCTTCACCTCCATCACCTCCATCTGCTCACCCGTGAGCCGGCGGGTGACCATGCCCCGCAGGCCCTCACCACCGCCACTCATCTTCTTGAACGCCATCTGACCGTCGTACGCGACCATCGAGCCGTTCTTGGCCTTGACGGCGTCGCCCGTCATGGAGACGGCGAGCACCTTGCTGCCTTGGAGTCGGAACATTGCCACCGGTAGAAGGTACTGGGGACCCGGATAAAGAGACTGCAAAGTCGGCGTGCACAGTGACTCCACCCGCCGCTACGGCGGCGGGCTTCCTGTGTGGAGGCTGTGCCTCCACACAGAGGACCAGCCCGGCCCTGCTGAGCACGTTCAGCGCGCCGACGTGGTCGGCGTTCGCGAGGAAGCCGCACGCCGCGCACTCGAACGTCGCTTGGGTGACGCGGTTCTCTATGGCGACCTGCCCACAGCGTGGGCAGGTACGGGAGGTGTTGCGGGCGTCCACTGCGATCACGCGGCGAGCGGCACTCTCAGCCTTCTGCGCCAGGATCGACAGGAACTGTCCCCAACCCGCGTCGAGGATGCTGCGGTTCAAGCCCGCTTTCGCGGCGGCGCCGTTCGGCAAGAACGCGCCGGGCTGATCAGGATCGGGCTTGGCCTTTGGAGCGCGGGTCATACCCGCGATGTTCAGCCGCTCGTGAGCGATAACATCGTGGCCGCAGATCAGCCCCTTCGCGGTCTTGTGGTGATGGTCACGTCGCTGACGCCGAATTTTGCCGTGCAGCTTGGCGATCTTGCGGACTGCGGCGCGGTGCTTCTTCGACCTCAGCCTGGTGCGCTTGGGGAACGTCGAGAGGTGCTGCTGCGCGACGGTCAACGCTTCAGCGGATGCTTCGAGGTAGCGCGGATTCTTGAAATGCTCGCCGTTCGATGTGGTGAGAAAGTGCGTCACGCCCATGTCGATACCGATGATCGACCCGGTGGCGGGAAGCGGCTCGGTCGGCACTTCATCGCAGGCGAGGACCACGTACCAGTGTTTGCCCTCACGCTTCACGCTGATCGTCTTGACCCGCCCGCGTACCGGCCGGTGCTGGTGCGTCCGCACGTGCCCAACGCCTTGCAAGCGCACGCGGGTCTGCCGGTCATCCGGCGTGGGGTCCCAGCGGCAGCCGTCCCCGTCCTTCGGGAACAGGACGGTGTCGAAGTGCCCCACGCCCTTGAATCTGGGATAGCCGGGGGTGAGACCCGCCTTCACCCGGCGGAAGAACGCATCGAATGCCTTGTCCAGGCGGCGCAGCGTGGCCTGCTGGGAGCTGAACGACCATCGGCCCTGACGATCCGGGTCGAACGCCCGGATCTCCTTGAGCTGGGCGGACTGGTCGGCGTACCTGATGCCCGCTTTCGAGGCGTGCCGGTAGGCGTCCCGACGCTCCTGTAACGCGCCGTTGTAGAGCGAGCAGTGGTCCCGCAGCATCTCGTACAGGGCCCGGGCCTGCCGGGTGGTGGGGCGAAGGCGGAACTTGTAGACACGTATCAATCCCCCGCCTCCCGGTTCTTCTGTCGGGAGCGCGTCCACTGGGTGTCCAGGTGAACCCCACCCCGCCAGCGTTGGTCGTTGCCCGGCTGGGTCATGATGGACGGGCCCTTGTGTATCCGTTCACAAGATCGAACGAAGGTGACCCCTGTCGTGGACATCAAGACTGCATCCTCCCTGCACCGGCTTCGGCTCGTCTCCGCGCCGGAGGCGGTGTCGTTCCTGCTGCTGCTCGTCTGCTCGGTGCTCAAGCGGACGACGGACTTCAACGCGGTGCCGGTGATGGGCGCGATTCACGGCATCCTGTTCATCCTCTACGTCCTCTTCTGGCTGGACGCCTGGAACCGCACCAAGTGGAGCTTCGGCACGGCCGCGCTCTACTTCGTCCTCTCGGTGCTGCCGTTCGGCGGCTTCTTCGCCGAGCGGAAGCTGAAGCGCGAGGCCGCCGACGCCGTCATCGCCTCCCGCGCCCGCGCCGAGGGCGTGAAGGCGTGATCGTCGCCTTCTCGGTGACTCCGCTGGGTGTGGGGGAGGAGGTCGGCGAGTACGTCGCCGACGCCGTCCGGGTCGTCCGCGAGTCCGGGCTCCCGAACCGTACCGACGCCATGTTCACCTCGATCGAGGGTGACTGGGACGAGGTCATGGACGTCGTCAAGCGCGCCGTCGCCGCCGTGGAGGCGCGCGCCCCGCGGGTGTCGCTGGTGCTGAAGGCCGACGTCCGGCCCGGTGTCACCGACGGTCTGACCGCGAAAGTCGCCACCGTCGAGCGTCACTTGAACGGCTGAACGCCGCTCCGTCGCGCCCTACCGCGTCATCGAGCCCCCGACCCCTCTGGGCCGGGGGCTCACCCGTACGCGCGGCGAGAACAACTCGCTCGGACGACTCCAGTCGACACGCCGATGCTTGTCCACTTCTGTGGGGGTATCGACCTGTCCGACGACAGCTGGAGGCACCGTGCGGCCGAGAGGCTACGACTACGACACCTACAGCCGACTCGCCGGTCCGCTCACGGAACCGGACACGGCGGCCTACACGGTGCGGTACCGAAGTCTGCTCTCGAAGGAGCCGCACCGAATACGCGCCGTCCTCCTCATGAGCCTCGCGCCGGTACTCTCCGCGCTGCTGCTCGTCTACCTCGTCTGGCCCAGCCACTGGACCGTCCGGGAGGGCGGCGACCGATGGCTCATCAGGTTCGACGCCGTGATGCTCGTGTCGATCGGGCTGATCTGCTTCTTCATGCTGGTGAACGTCACCTCGATCGCCCACGCCACGATGGTCGCCCGCGACCCCATACCCGTGTACCCGCAGAAGGGCACCCGGGTCGCCTTCCTCACCACGTACGTCCCGGGCAAGGAACCGCTCACCATGGTCCGCGGCACCCTCGAAGGGGCCGTGCGACTCCGGCACGACGGCACGCTCGACGTCTGGCTCCTCGACGAGGGCGACGACGAAGGCGCCAAGGCGCTCTGCGCCGAACTGGGAGTCAAGCACTTCACCCGGGCCGGCGTTCCCGAGTGGAACCGTAAGAAGGGCGTCCACAAGGCCCGCACCAAGCACGGCAACTACAACGCCTGGCTCGCGATGCACGGGGACGCGTACGAATTCTTCGCCTCCGTCGACACCGACCACATACCGCTCCCCAACTTCCTGGAGCGGATGCTCGGCTTCTTCCGCGACCCGGACATCGCCTTCGTCGTCGGACCGCAGGTCTACGGCAACTACACCTCGCCCGTCACCAAGGCCGCCGAGTCCCAGCAGTTCCTCTTCCACGCGCTGATCCAGCGGGCCGGCAACCGCTACCACGCGCCCATGTTCGTCGGCACCAACAACGTCGTACGGATCTCCGCCGTCAAGCAGGTCGGCGGGCTCTACGACTCCATCACCGAGGACATGGCCACCGGCTTCGAGCTGCACCGGAAGAAGAACCCGCGCACCGGCCACTTCTGGCGCTCCGTCTACACCCCCGACGTGCTCGCCGTCGGCGAGGGCCCGGCCTCCTGGACCGACTTCTTCACCCAGCAGCTGCGCTGGTCCCGGGGCACGTACGAGACGCTGATCAAGCAGTACTGGAAGACCCCGTTCCGGGTCCCGCCGGGCCGCTTCCTCAACTACACGCTGATGCTCGTCTACTACCCGATGACGGCGATCAACTGGTTCCTCGGCATCCTGAGCTGCGTCCTCTTCCTCTGGCTCGGCGCGTCCGGAACCCAGGTCTCCTCCTCGATCTGGCTGATGATCTACAGCGACGCCGCCGCCCTCCAGATCGGCCTCTACCTCTGGAACCGGCGCCACAACGTCTCGCCGCACGAACCCGAGGGCTCCGGCGGCCTGGCCGGCATGGCGATGTCCGCGCTCTCCGCGCCGATCTACCTGCGGTCGCTCGGGTCCGCGGTGCTCCGCACCCGCGGCCGCTTCGTCGTCACCCCCAAGGGCGGCCAGGCCAGCCCCGACCGGATCGCCACCTTCCGGATCCACCTCTACTGGGCGGCGGTCCTGATCGCCTCGCTGCTCGCCTCCGTCCACTTCCGGCACACCCACGCGGCCATGCGCACCTGGGCCGTACTCGCCCTGGTCATCGCCCTCTCCCCGGTCGCCGTCTGGAGCTGGACCGTCCTGCGCGACCAGCGCAGCCGGCAGCTGCGGGCCCGCGCCAGGGCCCGTACCCGCGCCCGCGGCCTCACCCACGCTCGCGAGGGCGTCGAGGTCCGCGCCGCCGCAACTCCGCATCCCCCCGCGGCCACCACCCCCGCGCCCACGACGACAGGAGGGAACTGACCCATGGCCTACCAGCCGTCGAAGAAGTTCAAGAAGACGCTGTTCGGCAGCGGCGCCGTCGTGGTCCTCGCGGCGCTGAACGCGCCCGCCGCGGTCACCTTCGTCGGGGAGAAGTACCACGCGTACAAGATCGCCCAGCCCGGCTACATGAAGCGGTTCGGCTCCTGGTCGGGGGTCGACGTCCCCTCCGCGTACCGCGTCAACGCCATCCACGCGGCGCTGCTGCACACCGGCAAGGTGCTGCTCATCGCCGGCTCCGGCAACGACCAGAAGAAGTTCGACGCCGGCACCTTCGACACCATCCTGTGGGACCCGAAGAAGAACACCTTCAAGAAGATCCCCACCCCCGAGGACTTCTTCTGCTCCGGCCACACCCAACTCGCCGACGGCCGCCTGCTGGTGGCCGGCGGCACCGCCCGCTACGAGATCCTCGACGGCGAGGTCAAGCGGGCCGGCGGCGGGATGCGGGTCAAGAACGAGAGCCCCGACAGGGCGATCACCCTCAAGAAGGGCACGGTCTTCCGCTCCCCGTCCGGGGTCGAGTACGTGTCGAAGGTCGACGTCACCGTCCCCAAGGCCAAGCGCGAGTTCGAGGTCTCGTACTTCAACAGCGGCCAGATGAAGCCCTGGAAGACCAAGGTCACCGCCGCCGAGGCGCGGGTATTCGTGGAGGCGAGGAAGGAGGGCGCGCAGGCGCTCACCACCCAGGCCGCGCAGTACGAGGTCGTCGGGCTCAAGGGCGACGACGCCGCCAACGTGTACGGCCTCGCCCAGCGGCTCACCACCGAGAAGCAGGACTTCCAGGGCATCAAGGGCGCGTACGAGTTCGACCCCAGGGCGGAGAAGTACATCCCCGTCGCGCCGATGAAGGACGCCCGCTGGTACCCGACGCTCGTCTCCCTCCAGGACGGCAAGGTCCTCGCCGTCTCCGGGCTCAACGACGTCGGCGACGTCGTCCCCGGCGACAACGAGATCTACGACCCCAAGACCAAGAAGTGGTCCAAGGGCCCCTTCCGCTACTTCCCCACCTACCCGGCCCTCTTCCTGACCAAGGGCGGCAAGCTGCTCTACACCGGCTCCAACGCGGGGTACGGCCCCGCCGACAAGGGCCGCGAGCCGGGGCTCTGGGACCTGAAGAAGAACGCCTTCACCAAGCTGGGCGGGCTCACCGACACCGACCAGATGGAGACCTCCTCCTCCCTGATGCTGCCGCCCGTCCAGGACCAGAAGGTCATGGTGCTCGGCGGCGGTGGGGTCGGCGAGTCCCCGAAGTCCACCGCCCGTACCTCGATCATCGACCTGTCCAAGGAGACCCCGGCCTTCCAGGACGGGCCCGCGCTCCCGCAGGGCACCCGCTACCTCAACAGCGTGCTCATGCCCGATGACACCGTCTTCACCACCGGCGGCTCGGAGCAGTACAGGGGCAGCAGCGGCAGCGACATCCTGAAGGCGCAGTTCTACGACCCCCGGGCCAACGCCTTCTCGGCCGCCGCCGATCCGACGGTCGGCCGGAACTACCACTCCGAGGCGCTGCTGCTGCCCGACGGCCGGGTCGCCACCTTCGGCTCCGACCCGCTCTACGGCAACAAGGGCAACACCAAGCTCGGCAGCTTCGAGCAGCGGATCGAGGTCTTCACCCCGCCCTCCCTGCACCGGGCCGGCGGGAACCGGCCGGTCGTGGGCGAGGGCCCGCAGGAACTGGACCAGAACGGCCGGGTCACGTTCCGGACCAAGGACGCGGCCCGGATCACCAAGGCCCGGCTGATGCGGCCCAGTGCCGTCACCCACTCCACGGACGTCGAACAGCGGTCGGTGGAGCTGGGCCTGACGAAGACGAAGGACTCGGTGACGGTGGACGTACCGCTCGACCGGACGCTCGTCCCGCCGGGCTGGTACATGCTCTTCGTCACGGACCAGGACGGGATCTCGTCGGAGGCGAAGTGGGTGCAGGTGGGGTGAGCGCGCGCCCCTACGCTTTGGCCCTTCTGGCCAGCCCCAGGGCGTAGTCCGGCCACCAGGTGCCGGCGGACGGCCCGCCCCGGCACGTGCCGTCCGATTCGCCCGGCCGCTTGATCCACAGATAGGCGTCCACCAGCTTGTCGCCGGTGCGGTCGGTCGGCGGCACGCCGAGCGCCCGCCCCGGCGGATTGCACCAGGCGTCCTCGCCGTTTCCCGGGGCGGGGCCGTCGCCGTTGCGGCTGGTGTCGACGGTGAAGTGGGCGCCGCCGAGCAGCCCGGAGAGCTTGGCGCCGAAGCCCTTCACGCGGTCGTTGGTCTCGAAGTTGGAGACGTTCAGCGAGAAGCCGTCGGCCTGGGCGATGCCCGCGCGCCGCAAGGGCTCCACCAGCTTGCCCGGATCGTCGATCCACCGCGGATTGCCCGCGTCCAGATAGACCCGGGTGTTCGGCTGGCGCTTCAGCCGGTCGACCGCCTCGGAGAGCAGCTGGTAGCGCTCGTCGTGGTACTGGGCGGGCGTGCAGCCGTCCACGGCGTGCGGAACGGCGTCCGGCTCCAGGACGACGATCGCGGGCGCGTCCCCGATGGCGGCGGCGAAGGAGTCGACCCAGGTGCGGTACGCCTGCGCGTCCTGCGAGCCGCCGGCCGAGTACATCCCGCAGTCCCTGTGCGGGATGTTGTACGCGACGAGGACCACGGTCCGCTTGTCGGCGGCGGCCCCGCGCACGGCCTTGCTGATGTCCGGTACGGGATCGTCGCCGGCCGGCCAGTCGGCGACCGGCCGCTCCGCGATCCGCTTGAGCAGCCGCGCGTCCTCGGTGCGGCCCTCCGCCTCGTACTGCCGAACCTGCCGGGCCGCGTCGCTGTCCGGGTCGACCCAGAAGGGGGAGCCGCTGGCGGGGGCCACCGCCTCGCCGCGTGCGGAGGGCGGGCCGACGGGGGTGCGGGCGGGCTCGTCCGTACCGCCGCATCCGGTCAGGAGCAGCGCGGTGACGAGGGTCAGGACGGCTGTGGTGGAGGTGCGGCGGGACACGGCGTCATCGTGACATAACGGTCACTCGGGGCGTGGATGCGACACCGGGGAGCCGGTCAGGGCTATGCCGATCGGGGTGCGTTCGTAGAGCACCTGGTGGCCGTAGCGGCGGGAGGTCAGCAGGCCGGCCTCCGTCAGGACGGACAGGTGAGCCGAGACGGAGGAGGGGGCGAGGCCGAGGCGGTGCGCGAGTGCGGTGGTGCCGGCCGGCTCGTCGAGCGCGCACAGCACGTCCGCGCGGGCCCGGCCGAGGAGGCGGGCGAGGGCGTCGGGCGTCCGGTCGGCGGTGGCCTCGGTCCACAGGCCGCCGATCCCGCGCGCGGGGTACGCGATGGTCGGCTGCCAGGGAGGGTCGAAACCGCTGATCACGTCGGGCCAGGTGAAGACGGAAGGCATCAGGACCAGCCCTTGGCCGTCGAGCGCGCGGACGTGCTCGCCCTGGTAGGCGACCGTGAGCGTGGCGCTGTCGGCGCCCCACCCGAAGCCGGGATGGATCTCACCGAGCAGCCGCTCAAGCCCGCCTTCCGCGAGCCTGCGGGAGTGGTGGGCGACATCGGCCTCCAGGAGGGCCCGCAGCCGGGGCCAGTCGGGCGCGATGAGGGCCTCCCAGGCCGCCTGGAGCAGATCCGCGAGCCGCTGGACGGCACCCGCCGGATCGGCCAGCATCCGCTGACCCTCGTCGCTCGCGGTGGCGCCGGGCGTCTCGGCGAGGGCCCGCGCGAAGTCGTCGTGGGCGAGGGCCGGATCGGTCTCCCGTACGGCCGCGATCTCCTCGTCGAACGAGGCGGCGGGCCCCCGCGGCGGCGGATAGAGGAAGTCGGGGCTGTGCCCGCGCCGGGGCATCAGCAGGTGCAGCGGCCCTAGTTCGAGCCCCTCGGCAGCGCCCCGGATCCGCCGCAGCCACGGCAGGTGGTACCCCTGCTGCCGGGGCCGCGCGAGCACCCGCACGGCGGAGTGCGTCTCCCAGAGCGGCGAGAGCGCGAACCGGATCCGAAGGGGATCGGCCTCGCCGAACTGAAGGTGGTACGGCACGGGTCGCCCTCCGGCGCCTTCGGTGAAAGATTCGGCTGGAGCCGAAAGTCTAGGTGGCGGAGGCCGGGACCGGCAGTCTTCCCGCCATGCCGAAGCACACCCCCGGACCCCGGTCGTCCGTCCGCCCGCCAGAGCCCGGCGACCCCACCGCCCCCGAGCCGCGCCCGCGCGGCGACTCCGTCGCGGGGATGGCCGGCCCGGCGACGGCCGGCCCGGGGGCGGGCCTGGGGCCCGAGCAGGGCGTCGGCGCGGCGGCCCCCCGCCCCGCCGCCGGGCCCGCGTCGGCCGTGGCGGACCCCGCCGCCGGGCCCGGGTCGGCCGTGGCGAACCCCGCCGCCGGGCCCGGGTCGGGCCTGCCGTCCGAGGTGCCCGCGGGTGCCGACCCGTGCCCGGTGGCCGCGGGCGGCCCGGGCTACCGGGCCGTCTTCGCCGTGCCGGAGTTCCGGGTCGTGTTCGTCGCGCATCTGCTCTCGCTGCTCGGCGTCGTCGTCAGCGAGATCGCGCTCACCGTGCTCGTCTACGACCTCACGCGCTCGCCCCTGCTCTCCGCGCTCACCTTCGCCCTCGGCTTCCTGCCCTACCTCATCGGCGGCACCCTCCTCGCCGGGGTCGCCGACCGGTACCCGCCCCGCCGGGTGCTCGTCGTCTGCGATCTCGTCTGCGCCGGCTGCGTCGCGCTCATGGTGGTGCCCGCCACCCCCGTCGCCGGGCTGCTCCTGCTCCGGTGTGCCGTCGCCGCCGTCGCGCCGGTCTTCAACGGGACCCGGATGGCGACCCTCGCCGACATCCTCGGCGACGGCGACCTCTTCGTCCTCGGCCGCTCCCTCCTCCGGATCGTCTCCCAGAGCGCCCTCCTCACCGGCTTCGCCGTCGGCGGCCTGCTCCTCACCGCCGTCCCGCCGCGCGGCGCCATCGCCATCACCGCCGTGACCTTCCTCGCCTCCGCCGCCCTCCTCCGCCTCGGGACGCGGAAGCGGCCCGCCCGGGGCGCCACCGAGCGGCAGCGGGGCAACCTCGCCCTCCTCCGTGACCGCCGCGTCCGCGCCCTCATGCTGCTTTTCTGGGTGCCGCCGCTCTTCGCCGTCGTCCCCGAGGCCCTCGCCGCCCCCTACGCGGACCAGGCCGGCGTCTCCACCGCCGCGCTCGGGCTGCTGATGTGCGCCCTGCCCGTCGGCACCATCGCGGGCGAGCTGTTCGCCGGGTCCGCCCTCGGCGCCGCCACCCGCTCCCGGATCGTGTACCCGCTCGTGCTGGCCGGCGTCCTGCCCTATCTCCTCTACGCCGTCGAGCCCGCCGCCGTCCTCGCGGGCCTCGCTCTCCTGCTGGCCGGTGCCACCGGCGCGTACACCCTCGGACTCGACGCCTGGTTCGTCGCCGCCGTCCCCGAGGAGCAGCGGGGCCGGGCCATGACCCTGATGACCGCCGGGATGATGACCGCGCAGGGCGTCGGCATGGCCGCCGCCGGCCTCGCCGCCGAGTTCCTCCCGGTCCACCTCGTGGTCGCCGCCACGGGAGTCCTGGGCACCCTCTGCCTGGTGGCCGTGGTCCTGGAAGTACGGGCGACCGAAGTGCGAGACGGGGCTGACCGGCATGTGACCAGTCGGTAAGGTCGACGCGTGCCGAAGCCGCTCAGTCTCCCCTTCGACCCCATCGCCCGCGCCGACGAACTCTGGCAGAAGCGCTGGGGCCCGGTCCCCTCGATGGCCGCGATCACCTCGATCATGCGCGCCCACCAGATCCTCCTCGCGGAGGTCGACGCCGTCGTCAAGCCGTACGGACTGACCTTCGCGCGGTACGAGGCGCTGGTGCTGCTCACCTTCTCCAAGGCCGGTGAGCTGCCGATGTCCAAGATCGGCGAGCGGCTGATGGTGCACCCGACCTCGGTCACCAACACCGTCGACCGGCTGGTGAAGTCCGGCCTCGTCGACAAGCGGCCGAACCCCAACGACGGCCGCGGCACCCTCGCCTCCATCACCGAGAAGGGCCGCGAGGTGGTCGAGGCCGCCACCCGGGACCTGATGGCGATGGACTTCGGGCTCGGGGTCTACGACGCCGAGGAGTGCGCCGAGATTTTCGCGATGCTCCGCCCGCTGCGGGTCTCGGCCGAGGACTTCGACGAGAGCTGACCCGCCCGAAGATCGCCCGGAACGTGCCGTTACGCTCGACGGCATGAAATCCAGCGTGCTGACCCGTTACCGCGTCATGGCGTACGTGACCGCCGTCATGCTGCTCGTGCTGTGCACCTGCATGGTCTTCAAGTACGGGTTCGACATGGGCGAGGACGTGACCTTCGCGGTCTCCCAGGCCCACGGTGTCCTCTACATCATCTACCTGATCTTCGCCTTCGATCTCGGCTCCAAGGCGAAGTGGCCGTTCGGCAAGCTCCTCTGGGTGCTGCTGTCCGGGACGATTCCGTTGGCCGCCTTCTTCGTCGAGCGCAAGATCGTCCGCGAGACGCTTCCGCTGGTCAGCGGCGCGCAGCCGGCTCCCGTCAACGTCTGACCCCACGCCTGACCCGCACCCCCACGGGATCCCCGTGGGGGTTTGCCATCGACATTTACTAGGACGTCCTAGTAAATTCGAAGCATGGACGCTGACGCCATCGAAGAAGGCCGCCTCCGCTGGCAGGCCCGGTACGACAAGGCCCGCAAGCGCGACGCCGACTTCACCACGCTCTCCGGTGACACGGTCGAGCCCGTCTACGGGCCCCGGCCCGGCGACACCTACGCGGGCTTCGAGCGCATCGGCTGGCCCGGGGAGTACCCGTTCACCCGCGGCCTGCACCCCACCGGCTACCGTGGCCGGACCTGGACCATCCGCCAGTTCGCCGGCTTCGGCAACGCCGAGCAGACCAACGAGCGGTACAAGATGATCCTGGCCGCCGGCGGCGGCGGGCTCTCGGTCGCCTTCGACATGCCCACCCTCATGGGCCGCGACTCCGACGACCCGCGCGCGCTCGGCGAGGTCGGCCACTGCGGCGTCGCCATCGACTCCGCCGCCGACATGGAGGTCCTCTTCAAGGACATCCCGCTCGGCGACGTCACCACCTCGATGACCATCTCCGGGCCCGCCGTGCCCGTCTTCTGCATGTACCTGGTCGCCGCCGAGCGCCAGGGTGTCGACCCGGCCGTCCTCAACGGGACGCTCCAGACCGACATCTTCAAGGAGTACATCGCGCAGAAGGAGTGGCTCTTCCAGCCCGAGCCGCACCTCCGCCTCATCGGCGACCTGATGGAGCACTGCGCCCAGGGCATCCCGGACTACAAGCCGCTCTCCGTCTCCGGCTACCACATCCGCGAGGCCGGGGCGACGGCCGCGCAGGAGCTCGCGTACACCCTCGCCGACGGCTTCGGCTACGTCGAACTCGGGCTCAGCCGCGGGCTCGACGTCGACGTCTTCGCCCCCGGCCTCTCCTTCTTCTTCGACGCGCACCTCGACTTCTTCGAGGAGATCGCCAAGTTCCGCGCCGCCCGCCGGATCTGGGCGCGCTGGATGAAGGAGGTGTACGGCGCCAAGACCGACAAGGCGCAGTGGCTCCGCTTCCACACCCAGACCGCCGGTGTCTCCCTCACCGCCCAGCAGCCGTACAACAACGTCGTACGGACCGCGGTCGAGGCGCTCGCGGCCGTCCTCGGCGGCACGAACTCGCTGCACACCAACGCCCTCGACGAGACCCTCGCGCTCCCCAGCGAGCAGGCCGCCGAGATCGCGCTGCGCACGCAGCAGGTGCTGATGGAGGAGACGGGCGTGGCCAACGTGGCCGACCCGCTCGGCGGCTCCTGGTTCATCGAGCAGCTCACCGACCGCATCGAGGCCGACGCGGAGAAGATTTTCGACCAGATCAGGGAGCGCGGGCGCCGGGCCCACCCGGACGGGCAGCACCCGATCGGGCCGATCACCTCCGGCATCCTGCGCGGCATCGAGGACGGCTGGTTCACCGGCGAGATCGCCGAGTCCGCCTTCCAGTACCAGCAGTCCCTGGAGAAGGGCGACAAGCGGGTCGTCGGCGTCAACGTGCACCACGGCTCGGTCACCGGCGACCTGGAGATCCTGCGGGTCAGCCACGAGGTCGAGTGGGAGCAGGTCCGGGTCCTCGGCGAGCGCAAGGGCCGCCGCGACGACGCCCGGGTGCGCGCCGCGCTCGACTCGATGCTGGCGGCGGCCCGGGACGGCTCGAACATGATCGGCCCGATGCTCGACGCGGTACGGGCGGAGGCCACGCTCGGCGAGATCTGCGACGTCCTCCGCGAGGAGTGGGGCATCTACACGGAGCCCCCGGGCTTCTAGCCCTACGGTCTCCACAGATGGGAAAGGGGCGGTACGGGAACTCCCGTACCGCCCCTTCCGCTCGGGCTACTGCTGCGCGGCCGTCCCGGCCACCTTCGTCGGCGTGAGGCGGATGACCACCCGCACCACCTCCGGCGGCAGTTCGAGGTAGTCCTGGCCCGCGCCCGGGCCCTCGTAGTGCTCGTCCAGCGCGACCGCGAGCGCGCGGCCGACGTCCTCGGTGACCGTGGCCGTGCCCCGTATCTCGGCGTACAGCTGCGGGTCCTTACGGTCGTACAGGATCAGGCTGACCCGGGGGTCGGCCTCGATGTTCCGTACCTTGCGGCGGCCGGCCTGGGACGAGATCAGCAGGTCGTCGCCGTCCCTGCCCACCCAGACCACCGAGGTCTGCGGAGAGCCGTCGGGGTGGACGGTGCCCAGGATCGCCGGGTTGGTGTCGTCCAGGAGCGCGCGCACGGCGCTGTTCAGAGTGATCGTCACGACCGGTCACCCTAGGGGGTGGCCGCCGCCGCGCCCAGCCCTCAGGGCGTGGCCGCCGCCGCGCTCAGCCCGCCGAGGAGCAGGGCCGTGAAGCGCTTGACCCAGGCCTCGTCGACGGGCTCGGCGCTCACCAGGGCGCGGTGGACCACCGCGCCGGCGATCACGTCGAAGATCAGGTCGTCGGTGCGGTCGACGGACGCCGGATCCCGGTCCGCGGGGAGTTCGCCGCGCTCCTGGGCGCGCTGGCGGCCTTCGAGGACCAGCCGCTTCTGCCGGTCGACGATGGAGGTGCGGATGCGTTCACGGAGCGGCTCGTCCCGGGTGGACTCCGCGACCACCGCCATCAGCGCGGTCTTGGTCTCCGGCCGCTGGAGCAGCGCCGCGAACTGGAGGACCACGTTCTCGATGTCGGCCTGGAGGGAACCGAGGTCGGGGAGTTCGAGTTCGTCGAAGAGGACGGCCACGGCGTCCACGACGAGTTCGTTCTTGCTCGCCCAGCGCCGGTACAGGGTGGTCTTGGCGACCCCCGCGCGGCCCGCCACATCGCCCATCGTCAGCTTCGACCAGCCCAGTTCGACCAGCGCGGCCCGGGTGGCGTCGAGGATCGCGGCATCGGCCTCGACACTGCGCGGGCGTCCGGTACGGCTTCGGGGGCTGGTGCGGCTACACATGGGGATCGACCATACCCGCCGGTAGGTATTGCGCCAGAGGCCCGTGATGTGAGCCAGTTCACCGAAGATCCCTTCCCCTGGGCCGACGGAGACAGTTACGCTACGACCCGTAGCGAAAGGCCTGACCGGCCTGAGCGACAACCACATGCGCCAGGTGGGGACCCGGCGCGAACGCAGACGAACAGAACGAGAACCGTGCACCGAGGTGCACGGTTCAGCCATGACGTACCGGTTACGCGCGCGGAAGGGGGAGGATGTACTCATGCAGCCCAGAAACATGTCCATGAGCGGCGTCGTCGACCTCGCCGCGGTGAAGGCGGCCGGTGAGGCCAAGGCGAAGGCGGAGCAGGCGCGTGCCGAGGCCGCCCGGCAGGGTGGCGCGGCGGCCGTCGCCCCCTCTGCCCTGGTGATCGATGTCGACGAGGCCGGCTTCGAGCGCGATGTCCTGCAGCGCTCCGCCGAGGTTCCGGTCGTCATCGACTTCTGGGCCGAGTGGTGTGAGCCGTGCAAGCAGCTCGGCCCCCTCCTCGAGCGGCTCGCCGTCGAGTACGACGGCCGCTTCCTGCTGGCCAAGGTCGACGTCGACGCCAACCAGATGCTGATGCAGCAGTTCGGCATCCAGGGAATTCCGGCCGTTTTCGCGGTGGTCGCCGGCCAGGCGCTGCCGCTCTTCCAGGGCGCGGCGCCCGAGGCCCAGATCCGGCAGACCCTGGACCAGCTGATCCAGGTCGGCGAGGAGCGCTTCGGCCTCACGGGCATCGCCGTCGACCCGGACGCCGAGTCGTCCGACGGTGCGGCCGCCGCCCAGGCCCCGGTGCCGGCCGGCCCGTACGACGCGCTGCTCGAAGCGGCCATGTCGGCGCTGGACGCCGGTGACCTGGCCGGCGCGGTCCAGGCGTACAAGAACGTGCTGGCCGACGACCCCGGTCACCCGGAGGCGAAGCTCGGTCTGGCCCAGGCGGAACTGCTCGCCCGCGTCCAGGACATGGACCCGGCGGCGGTGCGGAAGAACGCGGCCGACAACCCGGCCGACGCCGGCGCGCAGATCGCCGCCGCCGATCTCGATCTGGTGGGCGGCCATGTCGAGGACGCCTTCAGCCGGCTGGTGGACGCGGTGCGTCGGACGGTCGGTGAGGAGCGGGACGCGGCGCGGCTCCGGCTCCTGGAGCTGTTCGAGGTGATCGGGCCGGAGGACCCGCGGGTGGTGGCGGCCCGTCAGGCCCTCGCGCGGGTGCTGTTCTGACCGTACGAGTGCTGATCCGACGCCGTTCCCGGCTCGCCGGGAACGGCGCCGATTTGGCGACACGGCGATAGAACGCGGCCGCGCTTTACCAAAACTTGGTAATCGCGGCCGCTGTTACTTGCAGTAAATCGAACCCGTGATTGTGTCCGGGTTTCTTCTCGCTCATCCTGCTTTGCCGCTGCCGCGGGCTGCACCCTGTGTGGCCGCGCGGCATCGCGCTGTCGTGGCGAGGTTATCCAGCCGTTACTAGCGAGTAACGAACCCCCTTGTGCGGGCGCCAGGAATGGACCACGATCGGCGACGCTCGGTCCTCCACCGCACCACCCCGGCAACCAACCGGGTCCGCGGCGAGGGTCCCCACCGAGCGGGCCGGCGACAGTGGCGCCGGCCGTGGACAGGGGGGTTCCTGCTCATCGGCAGGGCCTGTCCAAGAGGTTGCGCGCAAGGCGTGGCCAGTGGTTGTCGCTCGGGGGTGATCGCCGGTGAAGTCGGACGCTCCGCGCCCGGTGTTCGGCGCTCCTTCCCGAGGACGTAGCACTTCTCCCATCCCAGGACGGGCCCTGGGCCCATCCGGAGATGTACGTCCGAGAAGGAGGATTCTCATGAAGTCCCAGGTTCGTGGCGGGACCAGATGGAAGCGGTTCGCCGTCGTCATGGTGCCGAGTGTGGCCGCGACGGCCGCGATCGGTGTCGGCCTGGCTCAGGGCGCGCTCGCCGCGTCCTTCAGCATCTCCGGCCAGGAGTTCAAGGTGAAGGCCGACAGTCTTGTCGGCAAGGACTTCGTCCAGTACGGCAGCGTGGCGTCCGGCAAGGACCTCGAAGGCAAGCCCTTCGCGGAGCCGGTCGGTGTCTCAGGCTTCTCCGAGGCCTGGATCACCAACATGTGCCAGTCCGTGGTGACGCCCAACGTGCCGTTCATCGGCAACGTCTCGCTGGAGCTGCGCGCCGGTACGGAGAAGAACAAGCCGGTCTACGCGAAGGATATCTACCTGGATATCTCCTCGCTGAAGGCCGACGCCGAGTTCGGCAACATCGACATCGGTGTGGCCGCGGGTTCGCTCCCGAAGTCCGAGGGCAAGCCGGGCATCCAGCCGGGTACGAAGGCCAACCCGTACGGCTTCTCGCAGCGCGCCGAGACGGCGAAGCTGACCAACGTGGAGCAGAAGGCGTGGGCGACCACTGCCGGAACGTTCAAGCTCAGCAACCTGAGCCTGAAGCTGCACAAGGGCACCAAGGAGTGCTTCACCGAGTAGTCACTCGGTGCTGCATCCGGCAGTAACCGCCCGGCGGGCGCGGGCCGTCGTTCGTTCCGTACGGCCCCGCCCGTTCCCGGCCACAGAGCCACCTTCTCCACTTCTCATCGCAACACCGCTTCCAGGGAGCTGTTTTCCATGAGCGCCGAGTCCACTGCTTCCCGCGGAGTCCCGAACCAGCGCGAGCGCCGCTTCCATCACTGGCGGGGCGGCCGGCCCTTCTGGGCCGGTCTGTTCACCATGATCGGCGGCGTACCGATCGCCTACTTCCCGTACGCCGACCTGCGACTCGGCAACATGACGATCGCCATGGCGACGACGGGTGGCGCCGGAGCGCTGATCATCGGCGTGCTCCTGGTGACGCTCGGACTGACGATGTGGTTCCAGCCCATCGTCCGGGTGTTCGCGGGCGTCGCGGCGATCGTGCTTGCACTCGTCTCCATCCCGGTCTCCAACCTCGGCGGCTTCTTCATGGGCTTCCTGCTCGCCCTGGTGGGCGGCGGTCTCTCCGTCGCGTGGGCCCCGGGCACGCCGGAGGACGGGACCAAGCAGCCGTCGGCCGAGCCGGTCGGCGAGCGTGCGGAGGCCGAGACGGAGGCCGTAGCGGGCGAGCACGAGTACGACGGTCAGCAGCACGGCACCGAGGCGGTGGAGGAGACCCACGCGGTCGACTTCGCGAAGGCCCCGGTCCCGGAGCAGCGCGCCGGTGAGGAGCCGGACCCGCAGGCGGGTCCCGGTGCGCAGGCGACCGAAACGACGATCGACGCCAACGGCGGGAGGAACAGTGCGGGGTGACGAAACACAGTCGGCGCAGTCGGCGACGGCTGCGGACGACGCCACTCTGGCTCGCAGGGGTCCGCGGCACGCGGCCCCGCGCAAGTCGCTGCTGAACAAGATCCAGGGGCCGGCGGGCAAGGCGATGGCCCTGGCCGCCATGCCGACCGCGGTCCTGATGGGCATGGGCATGGCGCCCAGGCTCGCCGTCGCCGACGAGAAGGACATCCCCTTCGCGCCCGGTCCGTGCGTGACCCGCTCGGACGAGCCGGTGACCGAGGAGCCGACGAAGCCCGCGGAGACGCCGAAGCCGACGGCGAGCGCGAGCGCGACAGCCTCGCCCAAGCCGGAGCCGACGGAGGGACAGGAGTCGCCCAAGCCGACCGCCAGCCCCTCGGCGACGGCCACGACGGAGCAGCGCGCGGGCACCCCGCAGGAGTCCCCGGCACCGACGCCCACGCCCACGCCGACGGCGACGAAGAGCGTCAACCCGCTCGACCCGCTGGGCGTCGGCGACAAGATCAAGGACTTCTTCGACGGTCCGAACGCGACCCCGACGCCGACGGCCACGCCGACCCCGACGCCGACCGCGACGGCGCCCACCAAGGCGCCCGAGAAGCCCGCGGAGAAGCCGGCGACGACGGCTCCCAAGCCGGGCGACGGGACCTCGTCCGACGGCCCGGTCGACAAGACCAAGGCCGCGATCGAGAAGGCCGCCGGCAAGGTCGGCGCCGAGGTCGAGGAGCTGCCGGAGAGCGCCAAGGGTCTCGACGCCAAGAAGGACGGGGACATACCCGAGGGCGCCAAGCCGCGCTTCCCGTGCCCCGAGCCCGACCCCGAGGCGCTCGCGGCGGCCGACCTGGAGCCGGGCCTCCCGCTCCTGCCGGACGAGCCGTGGATCCTCAACAGCACGCTGCTCACGCTGAAGGGGCTCAAGTACCACGGCATCGTCGAGGTGAAGACCGGCAGCGGGAAGATCAAGAAGGTCCTGAAGTTCACCGCGAAGGACGGCGTGGACATCAAGGACCTGCACCAGCGCACCGTCCACTCCGACGGCCTCACGGGACACGTCCGCTCGAACAAGGGCTCGACGTCGACCATGACCAACGGCACGGTGACCATGTACACGGAGCAGCTGAAGGGCAACCTCTTCGGCCTGATCCCGATCACCTTCAACCCGGAGACGCCGCCGCCGCTCGACGTACCCTTCGCGTTCTTCACGAACGTCGAGGTCATCCAGGCGGGCCAGTTCGGCGGCACACTCACGGTCCCGGGCCTCCGCAACACGGTCGAGCCCAACTGACCCCTGTAGCCCTTGACGGATCCCACCCGTCGCCCGACCACCGCCCCTCAACGACGGCGCTGCGCGCCGGCCCCCTTCAATGTGACGAGGGCCCCCGTCCGATCCGGACGGGGGCCCTCGTCATGCTCTCGCTTCGGTGCGCGTCAGGCGTTGTCGGTGCCGCCCAGGTGGTGGACCCGGACCATGTTCGTGGTGCCGGGGACGCCGGGGGGTGAGCCGGCCGTGATGACCATGGTGTCGCCCGCGTTGTAGCGCTTGAGCTTCGCCAGCTCCGCGTCGACGATGTCGACCATCGCGTCCGTGGTCTCCACGAACGGGACCAGGAAGGACTCCACGCCCCAGCTCAGGGTGAGCTGGTTGCGGGTGGACTCGTCCGTGGTGAAGGCCAGGATCGGCTGGATCGTCCGGTAGCGGGACAGGCGGCGCGCGGTGTCGCCGGACTGGGTGAAGGCGATCAGCGCCTTGCCGCCCAGGAAGTCCGCGATCTCGCAGGCCGCGCGGGCCACCGAACCGCCCTGCGTACGCGGCTTCTTGCCGGGCACGAGCGGCTGCAGGCCCTTGGCGAGCAGCTCCTCCTCGGCCGCGGCGACGATCTTCGACATCGTCTTCACGGTCTCGATCGGGTACGCGCCGACGGACGACTCCGCCGACAGCATGACCGCGTCCGCGCCGTCCAGGATCGCGTTGGCCACGTCGGAGGCCTCGGCGCGCGTGGGCCGCGAGTTGGTGATCATCGACTCCATCATCTGGGTGGCGACGATGACCGGCTTGGCGTTGCGGCGGCACATCTCCACGAGGCGCTTCTGCACCATCGGGACCTTCTCCAGCGGGTACTCCACCGCGAGGTCGCCACGGGCCACCATGACGGCGTCGAAGGCGGCGACCACGTCCACCATGTTCTCGACCGCCTGCGGCTTCTCCACCTTGGCGATGACGGGGACCCGGCGGCCCTCCTCGTCCATCACCTTGTGGACGTCCTTGACGTCGTCGGCGTTACGGACGAAGGAGAGCGCGACCATGTCGCAGCCCATCCGGAGCGCGAACCGCAGGTCCTCGACGTCCTTCCCGGACAGGGCCGGGACGTTGACCGCCGCGCCGGGCAGGTTGATGCCCTTGTGGTCGGAGATGACACCGCCCTCGATGACCACGGTCTTGACCCGCTGGCCCTCGACCTCGACCACCCGCAGCTCGACGTTGCCGTCGTTGATCAGGACCTGGTCGCCCTTGGAGACGTCCCCGGGCAGGCCCTTGTACGTGGTCCCGCAGATGGACTTGTCACCCGGGACGTCCTCGGTGGTGATGGTGAACTCGTCACCGCGCACCAGCTCGACGGGACCCTCGGCGAAGGTCTCCAGACGGATCTTGGGGCCCTGGAGGTCGGCGAGCACACCGACGGCGCGGCCGGTGTCCGCCACCGCCCTGCGGAGACGGTCGTACCGCTCCTGGTGCTCGGCCTGGGTCCCGTGGCTCATGTTGAATCGGGCCACGTTCATACCGGCCTCGATGAGCGCTTTCAGCTGCTCGTACGAGTCGACGGCGGGGCCCAGCGTGCAGACGATTTTGGAACGGCGCATGAGGCGGATCCTATCGGTTTGTTTCACTGCGGAATATTCCGTCTGGTGGAAAGTACAAATGGGCGCAGGGTCGCTCAAGCGTTCACATCTCCAGGCGCCGTCGCGACGAGGGCGAAGCTCTGGCGCGCGATCTCCAGCTCCTCGTCCGTCGGCACCACGGCGACCGCCACCCGCGCGTACTCCGGCGAGATGATCCGGGCCTCGTCGGACCGTACGGCGTTGAGGTCGGCGTCCACCGCCAGGCCCAGCTCCTCCAGGCCCGCGATGGCAGCTTCCCGCACCGGGGCCGCGTTCTCCCCGACACCCGCCGTGAACGCGACCGCGTCCACCCGCCCGAGTACCGCGTAGTACGCCCCGATGTACTTCTTCAGCCGGTGGATGTAGATGTCGAAGGCGAGCGCCGCCCGCTCGTCGCCCTCGTCGATCCGGCGCCGGATCTCCCGCATGTCGTTGTCGCCGCAGAGCCCGACGAGCCCCGACCTCTTGTTCAGCAGCGTGTCGATCTCGTCCGCCGACATCCCCGCCACCCGCTTGAGGTGGAAGGTGACCGCCGGATCGATGTCGCCCGAGCGGGTGCCCATGACCAGGCCCTCCAGCGGCGTGAGCCCCATCGAGGTGTCCACGCACCGGCCGCCCCGGACGGCGGAGGCCGAGGCTCCGTTGCCCAGGTGCAGCACGATCACGTTCACCTCCGCGGGCTCCTTCCCGAGCAGCCTCGCCGTCTCGCGCGACACATAGGCGTGCGAGGTGCCGTGGAAGCCATAGCGGCGGATCCGGTGCGCGTCCGCGGTCTCCACGTCGATCGCGTACCGGGCCGCGGACTCCGGCATCGTCGTGTGGAAGGCGGTGTCGAAGACCGCGACCTGCGGCAGGTCGGGGCGGAGCGACATCGCCGTACGGATGCCGGTGAGGTTCGCCGGGTTGTGCAGCGGCGCCACCGGTACGAGCCGCTCGATCTCGGCGAGTACGTCCTCGTCGATCACGGTCGGCGCGGTGAAGCGGAGCCCGCCGTGCACCACCCGGTGGCCGATCGCCGCCAGCTCGGGGGAGTCCATGCCGAGGCCGTCCGCCGCCAGCTCCTCGGCCACCGCCTTCAGCGCCGCCGCGTGGTCGGAGATCGGCCCGTTCTTCTCGCGCTTCTCGCCGCCGCCCTGGAGCGGGGTGTGGACGAGACGCGAGGTCTCCTCGCCGATCCGCTCGACCAGACCGAGGGCCAGGCGGGAGCTGTCCCTCATGTCCAGGAGCTGGTACTTGACCGACGAGGAACCGGAGTTGAGGACGAGGACACGCGTGGGGGTGGGGGTGGTCATGCGGTGGGCTCCTGACCCTGGGACGGGACCTGGGACTGGATCGCCGTGATGGCGACCGTGTTGACGATGTCGCTGACGAGCGCGCCGCGCGAGAGGTCGTTCACCGGCTTGCGCAGGCCCTGCAGGACCGGGCCGACCGCCACGGCGCCGGCCGAACGCTGCACGGCCTTGTAGGTGTTGTTGCCGGTGTTGAGGTCCGGGAAGATCAGCACGGTCGCCTGGCCGGCCACCTCGGAGCCCGGCAGCTTGGTCGCGGCGACGGACGGCTCGACCGCCGCGTCGTACTGGATGGGCCCCTCGATCCGCAGCTCCGGGTGGGACTCCCGTACCCGCTTCGTCGCCTCGCGGACCTTGTCGACGTCCGCGCCGGAACCCGAGGTGCCGGTGGAGTACGAGAGCATCGCGATCCGCGGCTCGACCCCGAACCGGGCCGCGGTGGACGCCGACTGCACGGCTATGTCCGCGAGTTGCACCGCGTTCGGGTCCGGGTTGACCGCGCAGTCGCCGTAGACGAGCACCTTGTCGGCGAGGCACATGAAGAAGACGGACGAGACGATCGACGCGTCCGGCTTGGTCTTGATGATCTCGAAGGCGGGGCGGATCGTCGCGGCCGTGGAGTGCACGGAGCCCGAGACCATGCCGTCGGCCAGCCCCTCCTCGACCATCAGCGTGCCGAAGTAGTTGACGTCCGAGACGACGTCGTACGCCAGCTCCACCGTCACGCCCTTGTGGGCGCGCAGCTCGGCGTACTTCGTGGCGAAGCCGTCGCGCAGCTCGGAGGTCTGCGGGTCGATCAGCTGGGTCGACGGCGCGGAGAGGTCGATGCCGAGGTCGGCGGCCTTCTTACGGATGATCTCGACGTCGCCGAGCAGCGTCAGGTCGCAGACGTCCCGGCGCAGCAACACGTCGGCGGCGCGCAGCACCCGCTCCTCGGTGCCCTCCGGGAGGACCACGCGACGGCGGTCGGCGCGGGCCTGCTCCAGCAGATCGTGCTCGAACATCATCGGCGTGACCCGGCCGGTGCGCGCCACCGACATCCGCTTCAGCAGATCGGCGGTGTCCACGTGCCGCTCGAAGAGGCCGAGGGCGGTCTCCGCCTTGCGGGGCGTGGCCGCGCTCAACTTGCCCTCGAGGGAGAAGAGTTCGGCGGCCGTGGGGAAGCTGGTCCCGGGGACGGAGATGACCGGCGTGCCGGGCGCGAGGCGGGCGGCCAGGGTCAGGATCTCGTCGGTCGGCCGCTCGTTCAGGGTGAGCAGTACGCCGGCGATGGGCGGGGTGCCGGCCGAGTGGGCCGCCAGCGCGCCCACGACGAGGTCGGCGCGGTCTCCGGGGGTGACCACCAGACAGCCGGGGGTCAGCGCGTTGAGGAAGTTCGGCAGCATCGCGCCGCCGAAGACGAAGCCCAGGGCGTCCCGGGCCAGGCCCGCGTCGTCGCCGAGGACCACCGACGCCCCGAGGTGGTGGGTGATCTGGGCGACCGTCGGCGCGGCGAGCGCCGGCTCGTCGGGGAGGACGTAGCAGGGCACCGGGAGCCGGGCCGAGAGCCGTTCGGCGATCATCGCCCGGTCCTCGCCGGCCGCCCGGTTGACCACCATCGCGAGGACGTCGCAGCCGAGCCCTTCGTACGCCCGGAAGGCGTTGCGGGCCTCGGCGCGTACGGACTCGGCGGTCTGGTTCTTGCCGCCGACCACCGGTATGACCGAGGCGCCGAACTCGTTGGCCAGCCGCGCGTTGAGCGCCAGCTCGTCGGGGAGCTGGGTGGCGGCGAAGTCCGTACCGAGGACGAGGACGACCTCGTAGTCGCGGGCCACCGCGTGGAAACGGTCGACGAGCCGGGAGACCAGCTCGTCGGTGCCCTGTTCGGCCTGGAGCGCGGAGGCCTCGTGGTAGTCCATGCCGTAGACGGTCGACGGGTCCTGGGAGAGCCGGTAGCGGGCCCGCAGAAGATCGAACAGACGGTCGGGGCGGTGGTGCACGAGCGGCCGGAACACCCCCACCCGGTCCACCTGGCGGGTCAGGAGCTCCATGACTCCCAGCTCGACCACCTGCCGGCCGTCTCCGCGGTCGATCCCGGTCACGTACACGCTGCGCGTCACGCCGTGGCTCCTGTCCAAGTCTGTCCGCCCCGGCCGCGCTCGTCACGTCAACCGAGTGTGTTCAAAAAACCCCGCAGGGGTGGGAATACCCCCTTGACAATACCTCTGGGGGTGGGTAGGACGCAGGGCGGACGAACGGCCCGAAATAGCGGGACGAAAGGCCCCATAAGCGCGGCGGGCGGAGTAGCCGGGAGCGCGGGGGCCGCGCCGGGCGTGGGAGAATCGACAGAGCTCACATGTACCACTACCGAGCAGGAGACACAGCACGATGCGCATCGGAGTTCTCACCGCAGGCGGCGACTGTCCTGGCCTGAACGCAGTGATCCGGTCGGTCGTGCACCGGGCGCTCACCGGCCACGACGACGAAGTCATCGGCTTCGAGGACGGGTTCAAGGGTCTCCTCGACGGGCACTACCGGCCGCTCGACCTCGACGCGGTCAGCGGCATCCTGGCCCGCGGCGGCACCATCCTCGGCTCCGCCCGCCTGGAGCGCAACCGGCTCTCCGAAGCCGCCGAGTCCGCCCCGGAGTTGGCGAAGAAGTACGGCATCGACGTCCTCATCCCGATCGGCGGCGAGGGCACCCTGACCGCCGCCCGGATGCTCGCCGACGCCGGGATGCCCGTGGTCGGCGTACCGAAGACGATCGACAACGACATCTCCTCCACCGACCGCACCTTCGGCTTCGACACCGCCGTCGGCGTCGCGACGGAGGCCATAGACCGCCTCAAGACCACCGCCGAGTCCCACCAGCGCGTGATGGTCGTCGAGGTGATGGGCCGGCACGCCGGCTGGATCGCCCTGGAGTCCGGCATGGCCGGCGGCGCCCACGGCATCTGCCTGCCCGAACGCCCCTTCCAGGTCGACGACCTCGTCAAGATGGTCGAGGAGCGCTTCGCGCGCGGCAAGAAGTTCGCCGTCGTCTGCGTCGCCGAGGGCGCGCACCCGGCCGAGGGCTCGATGGAGTACAAGAAGGGCGAGATCGACCAGTTCGGTCACGAGCGCTTCCAGGGCATCGGCAACCGGCTCGCGGTCGAACTGGAGCGGCGCCTCGGCAAGGAGGCCCGGCCGGTCATCCTCGGTCACGTCCAGCGCGGCGGCACGCCGACGGCGTACGACCGGGTGCTCGCGACCCGCTTCGGCTGGCACGCGGTGGAGGCCGCGCACCGGGGCGAGTTCGGGCGGATGACGGCGCTGCGCGGCACGGACATCCACATGGTGCCGCTGGCGGAGGCCGTGACGCGGCTGAAGACCGTGCCGGTGAGCCGGATGTCGGAGGCGGAGTCGGTCTTCTGACCTGGCGGTGCGGGACCGAGGTCCTCAAGGGTCCTCAAGGGTCCTGAAGAATTCCCGAATGCGAGAAGGCCCCGATCGTCCCCCCGTGGACGATCGGGGCCTTCTCGTTCCCGGTGGGCCGCCGTCGGCCTCCGGGGTTCCCCCGTACTTTCCCCGGATTCCCCCGTACTTCCCCCGATACTTCCCCCGTGACGATTCCGGCCCCTGACCGGAATTGCTGAATTCCACTCTTGAGTTGAACAGCCAGATCAACAAGGCTTGGGCCTGTCCCGGACATGTCCCAACCCCGTCCGGGGGAGGGGCGGGGAGTACGCATGACCGAGGGATACGCCGACGGGGGCGGCGCACCCGACCCACGCGAGGCCACCGACGCCGCCTCCTTCCTCGCGCGGCTGCAGCAGCTCAAGGACTGGTCCGGACTCACCTACCGCGAACTGTCGGCCCGCGCCGAGGCGCTCGGCGACGTCCTGCCCCGCTCGACGGTGGCGAACATGCTCGCCCGCTCGACCGTCCCCCGCGAGGAGCTGCTGACCTCCTTCGTCCGCGCCTGCGGCGTGAGCCCCGGGGAGCTGGAGACCTGGCAGGCGGTCCGCAAGGAGCTGGCGGTACGAGGGGTGTACGCGGGGACGGGAGCGGGGGCCGGGACGGGCGCGGGCGTGGAGACCGCGTGGCCGACGGGGCCGCAAGGCGATTCCGTACCGGGAACGGAACCCGGGACCTGGCTCGGGGCCGAACCCGGGACCGGGCTCGGGGTCGAACCCGGGACCGGGCTCGGGGTCGAACCCGGAAGCGGGCTCGGGGCCGAGCTCGGGGCCGAACCCGGATTCCCGGACCCTTCTGCTGGGCCCGCCCCCGGCCCCCGCTCCCGTGCGGTCCGGACGCTCGTCGCCCTCGTCGCCGTCGCCGGGCTCGTCCTCGCCGCCGTCAGCGTGGTCATGGCACTCGTCCGGGACGACGGCGCCGCCCGCCCGAAGAGCGTCGCGCTCACCGCGCCCGCCGCCGGTGACGTACAGATCCGGGTGATCGGCTCGGACCTCTGCCTCAACGAGCGGCGCGGCGGTAGCAGCGGTCAGATCTACCAGCGCGCGTGCGAGGGCGCGGGCGTTCCCCGCTACTCCCTCAAGGGCCTCGGCTCCGGCCGGTGGCGGATCGTTTCGGACCACCCGGACTACGGCCCCGGCTGCTCCGGCATCCCGTCCGGCGGGCGTATCCCGGACGCCGCGTTCGAGGACTCGGAGTGCGCGGACCCGACCCGCGTCGAAACGTTCCGCCTTGAGCCCTTCGGCACCCCGGTCACCGGTTACCGGATCGTCCCCGTGGACTCGGCGACCCCGGACTCCTGCGTGAGCGTCGTCGGCGACCGGACCGCCGAGTGGGCGAGGCTGGCGCAGGCGCCCTGTCGCGCGGACGCCCGCGGCCAGCTCTTCAGCTTCGACCGCCGCTAGGTCGTGTCCGGGTCAGCCCCGGATCATCGACATCAGCTGCTCGTGGGTCTCGGCATCGGCGGCCGCGACGAGCCCCCGGCCGCCGCCGGCCGGCCCGATCGGGGCCCCGTCGATCCCGGTGACGACACAGCCGGCGGCCCGGCACAGAGCGATACCGGCGGCGAAATGCACACTCCCCGACAGGTCGCCGCCATCGGTGACGTAGGCGGCCCGCCTGCCGGCCGCGACCCAGGCGAGGGCCAGCGTCGTGGACACGACCCGCGGCCGGAACCGCTCGACGAATCCGGGGTGGGCCAGCAGCTCCACCGCCCGGAATCCGGGTGCGCCCGGGAACGGCGGATCGAGGTTGACGTCCACCAGCCGGCCGGCGGACGTGGGCGCGAGCGGAGCCACGGCGCCGTCCTGCCGAGCCCAGGCGGCTGCACCGTCGGTGAAGAAGACCTCGCCGCCGAACGGGTCGGCGACCGCGGCCGGCCCCGTGCGCAGCGCCACGTTGACGGCCACCAGCATGCTGCCGGTGGCGTAGTTCAGCGTGCCGCACAAGGGATCCACCAGCCACTGGCGCGCGGCATCGGCTGCGCCCCGCTGCCCGCCCTCCTCGCCGAGCACCGCGTCATCGGGCCGGGCGGCACGGATGACGTCGAGGATCGCCTGCTCGGCCGCCACGTCGGCGGCGGTGGCGAAGTCCCCGGCGCCCTTGTCGATACGGGCCAGCCGCCGGCCGTACAGGGCGCGTACGACCTCCGCGCCCGCGGTCACCGCTGCCACCGCCACACCCGTATCGTCGGGTCCCGCAGGGGAGTTGATCATGTCCATGGCGCGCAGAATACCGATGCGAGCCGACGCGAGCCGCTGCCCGCCCCCTGCCCTACGGGCCGACCGCGTCCCAGAAGTGGGCGACGATGCCGTCCAGGTACTCGCGGCCCGCGGCTCCGCTGTCGCCCGAGGCGCCCCAGCTGCTCGTGGCCGCCATCTTCGCGTGGTAGTCGGTGTGCAGCCGCTGGAGCGCGGACTCCAGGACCCGCTTGGGCAGCGGGAGCAGCTTCACCGCCGGACGTACGTACGCCTGCCAGCGCGTCGTGGCCGCGTCCCGCAGCAGCGCCGCCAGCTCCTCGGTCCGGCCGGTGACCTGGATCAGCTCGCGGGGCCCGAGGCCGAACGTCTCGGCGAGGGCGGCGGTCTGGCGCTCGGTGCCGCGCCAGCGGCCCGACTCCTCCATCCGCAGGTAGCCGGGCGCGTCGAGTCCCACCCGCCGGGCGAGTTCGTCGGCCGCGAGACCGCGGGCCATCCGGTGCTCGCGCAGGGTGGTGGCATCGGCGATCAGCTCGCCGGGGGCGCACCAGAGGACGCCCGCGAGCGCGGTGAGTTCCTGGGCGCTGGGAGCGAGGCGGCCGCGCTCCCAGGCGATGACCGTCTCGGGGGTGACGGCGAGACCGTACTGCGCGCGGAGGCCGTAGGCGACATGGCCCGGAGCCATTCCGAGACCCTCACGGAGGCGGCGTGCGGCGACCGCGTTGAAGGGAGGGGGAGGAGGGGAGGGCGGGGTGTGGTGCACGCCCACACCGTAGAAGCGGAATGTGACAATTGGCTACGGTGCGTTCACCCAAGGCCAGATGTCGTAGAAACGTGGGAACCCGGCGGTAACCATCCGTAGTGATCACCCGTAGATCGGTAACCGGACGCCACGGTCCGCTCAGCGGACGATCGTCGTGATCCAGCGGTACTGGAGCTCGGGCCGCCCGATCTGACCATACTGCGGCGCCCGCGCGGCCCGGCCGTCGGTGACCAGGTGTTCCAGATAGCGGCGCGCCGTGATCCGGGAGATGCCGACGGCCGCCGCCGCCTCGGTGGCCGTCAGGCCGCCCGGGGCGTCACGGAGGGTACGGGTGACGGCCTCCAGGGTCGGAGCGCTCAGACCCTTGGGGAGCGATGCTGGCTGCGGGGCGCGCAGGGCGCCCAGGGCGCGGTCCACCTCGTCCTGGCCGGACGCCTCCCCGGCGGCGGCCCGGAACTCGGCGTACCGGCAGAGCCGGTCCCGCAGCGTCGCGAACGTGAACGGCTTCAGCACGTACTGCACGACCCCCAGCGACACCCCCTCGCGCACGATCGCCAGATCGCGGGCCGACGTCACCGCGATCACGTCGGCGGAGTGCCCGCCGGCGCGCAGTGCGCGGAGCAGCTGGAGGCCGTGCCCGTCGGGCAGATAGAGGTCGAGCAGGATGAGGTCGACGGGCGTCCGGTCGAGGACGCGCACGGCGGCGGCCCGCGAATGCGCGACCCCGATGACGCGGAAGCCGGGCACGCGCCCGGCGTAGAGCGCGTGCGCGTCGGCGGCGACGGGGTCGTCCTCGACCACCAGCACCCGGATGTCCTGACTGCGGCCTGGGGTCTGACTCATGCGGACACCTCCGGGGCGGGCGCGGTGCGGGGTGCGGGCGGCCGGGCGGCGGGCTCGGCCGGCGGAGTCAGGGGCAGTCGTACGGTGAACTCCGCGCCGCCCTCCGGGGTGTCCGTCAGGGTCACCGTGCCCGCCGCGCGGGTGGTCGCCTGGCGGACCAGGGCCAGGCCGAGGCCGCGGGCCGGGCCGCGGGTCGACCAGCCGCGGTCGAACACGGCGTCCCGGTCGCCCGCCTCGACACCGGGTCCGGTGTCGGAGACCCGGAGGAGGAGTTCGCCGTCGCCGCTGCGGGCGGTGACCCGCACGCGCGCGTGCGGGGTGCCGCTCGCCGCCTCCACCGCGTTGTCGATCAGGTTGCCGAGGATCGTCACCAGGTCCCGCGACGGGATCTCGGGCGGCAGCAGCCCGTCGTCGATCCGGCTGTCCTCGGTCAGGACCAGCTCCACCCCCCGCTCGTTGGCCTGCGCCGCCTTGCCGAGCAGCAGCGCCGCGAGCACCGGTTCGCCGACCGCGTCGACGACCCGGTCGGTGAGCGCCTGGGCCAGCTCCAGCTCCGCCGTCGCGAAGTCGACCGCCTCCGTCACCCGGCCCAGCTCGATCAGCGAGACGACCGTGTGCAGCCGGTTCGCCGCCTCGTGCGCCTGCGAGCGGAGCGCCTGTGTGAAGCCTCGTTCCGAGGTCAACTCGCCCGACAGCGCCTGGAGTTCCGTACGGTCCCGGAGCGTCACGACCGTCCCCCGGCGCTCCCCGCCGACCACCGGCCGGGTGTTGACCACGAGCACCCGCTCCGCCGTCAGATGCAGCTCGTCCACCCGGGGCTCGGAGGCGAGGAGCGCGCTGGTGAGCGAGACCGGCAGACCGAGATCGGCCGCCGACCGGCCCACGACCTCCGCGTCCAGACCGAGCAGCTCGCGCGCCCCGTCGTTGATCAGCGCGATCCGCCGCTGCCCGTCCAGCATCACCAGACCCTCGCTCACCGCGTGCAGCGCGGCCTCGTGGTAGTCGTGCATCCGGCTCAGCTCGGTCGCGTTCATCCCGTGGGTGTGGCGCCGCAGCCGCGCGTTGATGACGTACGTACCGGCGCCGCCGAGCGCGAGCGCCGCCCCGGCCATCCCGAGCAGGGCCGTGACCTGCTCCCGTACCTGCTCGCTGATCTTCTCGATGGTGATGCCCGAGCTGACGAGGGCGACGACCTGGCCGTTCTCGTACACCGGCGCGACCGTACGGACCGAACGCCCGAGCACGCCCATGTGCGTCTCGGAGAAGGTCCGCCCCTGGAGCGCCGGCTCGGTGTGGCCCCGGTACGTGCGGCCGATCTCCGCCGGCTCCGGATGTGTCCAGCGGGTGCCGTCGGGGGACATGATCACCACGAAGGCGACGCCGGTGCGCTGCCGTACCGATTCCGCGTACGGCTGGAGCGCCGCGGTCGGGTCCGGGGAGTGCAGGGCCTGCGGGACGGAGGGGGAGGCCGCGACGGCCGTCGCGGTCGCGGTGGACTGGCGGCGCGCGGTCTCCTCGGTCTGCGCGCGGTCCGTGACGTACGCGAAGACCGCGCACCCGGCCACGACCGCCGCCACCAGCACGACCTGCATCGCGAAGAGCTGGCCGGCGAGGCTGCGGGGCCGGGGGAGGGGTATGCGCATGCCGGTAAGTGTGACAGTTCGGTCGTGAACGAAACGAACGTAAGCGTGACCCGGGTCACAGGCTGATGGATAGTCGCGGGGATCCACCGGGACGTGGACCACCCATCAGCACGAGGAGGACCCCGTGGCCGCACAGCGGGACCGCACCCATTATCTGTACATCGCCGTCATCGGCGCCGTGATCCTCGGTGTCACGGTCGGCTTCGTGGCGCCGGACTTCGCCGTCGAGCTCAAGCCGCTGGGCACCGGCTTCGTGAACCTGATCAAGATGATGATCTCGCCGATCATCTTCTGCACGATCGTTCTCGGCGTCGGTTCGGTCCGCAAGGCGGCGAAGGTCGGCGCGGTCGGCGGTCTCGCGCTCGGGTACTTCCTCGTCATGTCGACCGTCGCCCTCGCGATCGGTCTGGTCGTCGGCAACATCCTGGAGCCCGGCTCCAGCCTCCACCTGACCAAGGAGGTCGCCGAGGCGGGCGCCCAGCAGGCCGAGGGGACGAGCGAGTCCACGGCGGACTTCCTGCTCGGGATCATCCCCAAGACACTGGTCTCGGCGTTCACCGAGGGCGAGGTCCTGCAGACCCTGCTCGTCGCCCTCCTCGCGGGCTTCGCGCTGCAGGCCATGGGCCGGGCCGGGGAGCCGGTGCTGCGTGGGATCGGGCACATCCAGCGGCTCGTCTTCCGGATCCTCGCCATGATCATGTGGGTGGCGCCGGTGGGCGCGTTCGGCGCCATGGCGGCGGTCGTCGGCGCGACCGGCATCGACGCGCTGAAGTCGCTCGCGGTCATCATGATCGGCTTCTACGTGACCTGTGCCCTGTTCGTCTTCGTGGTGCTCGGCGCGCTGCTGCGGCTGGTCGCGGGCGTCAACATCCTCGCGCTGCTGAAGTACCTGGGCCGTGAGTTCCTGCTGATCCTCTCCACCTCGTCGTCCGAGTCCGCGCTGCCGCGGCTCATCGCGAAGATGGAGCACCTGGGCGTCAGCAAGCCCGTCGTCGGCATCACCGTCCCGACCGGCTACTCCTTCAACCTCGACGGCACCGCGATCTACCTGACGATGGCCTCGCTCTTCGTCGCCGAGGCGATGGGCAACCCGCTCTCGGTCGGCGAGCAGATTTCGCTTCTCGTCTTCATGATCATCGCGTCGAAGGGTGCGGCCGGTGTCACCGGCGCCGGCCTGGCGACCCTCGCGGGCGGCCTGCAGTCCCACCGGCCCGAACTGGTCGACGGCGTCGGCCTGATCGTCGGCATCGACCGCTTCATGAGCGAGGCCCGCGCCCTGACGAACTTCGCGGGCAACGCGGTCGCCACCGTCCTCGTCGGCACCTGGACCAAGGAGATCGACAAGGAGCGGGTCGCCGAGGTGCTGGCCGGACGGGTCCCCTTCGACGAGAAGACCCTGGTCGACGACCACGCGCCGCTGGACGCGTCGGACGAGGAGTCGTCCGTACCGGACCAGCGGTCGGACGGCGGCGAGGAGAAGGCCCGCGCGGGCGTCTGAGCCATATCGGATTTCGGATATCGGATCCATGATCGTGGATCCGATATCTCGGATACGGGGTCTTAGGTACGGGGCCCTATGCACTGGGTCTGGGATCCGATGTATTGGATCCTGGATCATGGATATTGGATCCAATGCATCGGATCCGAAGACTGCCCCGGCTCCCGGGCCTTGAGCCGGATCCGGGCTCCGGGGTACGGGGGTGGCCCCCGCCGCACACGCGGCGGGGGCACCCCTTCTTCACGGCACACGGATCAGGAGAGCGGGATCAGGAGAACGGGATCCGGACCACCGACTGGTTGCCGACGCCGAGCGTGCTCGGCCCGTTGCCGATCGCGTTCCACACCTCGACCCGGACCCGGCCGTTCGACATGTTCCCGTGGCTGCCGGTCGCCGACTGCAGGCCGCGTGCCTGCGTGTAGTGCTCGTAACCCGGCACCGGATCGGTGGCGAAGTACGCGTACGTCTCCACGCGCTCCCAGCTCCCGTCGCCCGTACGGTCGTAACTCACCCGCACCTGCTGACCGTTGGCGATCACCGATCCGGCGTCCACGAACAGGTCGAACTGGGTCGCGCCGCCGTTGTACGTCCGCGTGATCGGGCCCGAGGTGAAGACCTGCGGGTTCGACGGGGCGCCGTCGTGGTTGGCGCCGCCCGCCGAGGCGAGCGAGACCGTCGAGGCGGCCGCCTGGGCGTCACCCGCGCCGGCGCCGGTCCGCAGGTACAGCTGCGAGGAGCCCGAAGGCGGCGGGGTGGTCGGCGGGGGAGTCGTCGGCGGCGTCGTCGTGCCGCCGCCCTTCGTCCACACCGCCACGTAGTCGACGAGCATCGGCCGGCCGGACACCGTCGCGGCGGTCGGCGTCGGGCCGCCAAGGGCGTCCGGGAAGGCGCCGCCCATCGCCACGTTGAGCAGCAGGAAGTAGCCCGCGTGGCTGGTCATGTCGGCCCAGGCCTGGGCGCCCACCCGGGTCTCGTTCACGCTGTGGAAGAGCTGGCCGTCCACGTACCAGCGCAGCTCGTTGGGGGAGGTCGAGCGGTCCCACTCGAAGCGGTACGTGTGGAAGGCCGACTGGCAGCTCGCGCCAGGGCAGGTCCGGCTGGCGCCGATGCCGGTGGTCTCGCCGCACGGCCCGCCCGGGTTCACGCCGCAGTGCAGCACGCCCCAGACCGAGTTGATGCCGTTGACGTTCTCCATGATGTCGAACTCGCCGATGCCCGGCCAGTTCCAGTAGTTGCCGCGGTAGGGCGCGCCGAGCGCCCAGAAGGCGGGCCAGTAGCCGGCGGCCTCGGCCCCGGTCACGTTCGGCATCTGAATCCGGCCCTCGATGCGCAGCGTGCCGCCCGCGGGGGCCTTGAAGTCGGCGCGCTTGGTCTCGACGCGGGCCGAGGTCCAGTTGCCCGCGCCGTCCTTGAGCGGGGTGATGCGGAGGTTCCCGGTGCCGTCGAGGCGCAGGTTGTCGGGGCTCGACGTGTAGTTCTGTATCTCTCCGGTGCCCCAGTTGCCGGGGCCGCCCGGATAGCCGTAGCCGGTGTCGATCTGCCAGTCGGCTGCGTTCGGCAGGGCGCGGTCGGGGCCGTTGAAGTCGTCGCTCCACTGGAGCGACCAGCCGGGCGCCGGCGGTACGGCGCCGCTGGCGGTGCCGGCCCCGCCGAGGCCGAGCAGAGCGCCCGCGGCGAGGGCGGCGGCGAGGAGTGAGGCGAGGAGAGGGGTGCGTCGGACGCGGCTCAAGGAGAACACCTCCGCTGGGGGACGAGCGCCTGAGAGCGCTCTCAGCAAGCTTTTGTAGATGGAGACACCGACCCCGTCAATGGGTTCGGTGCCTTCGACTACCGAACGCCTCACGGAACGCCCGCCCAGCGCCCGCCCAACGCCCGCCCCTTGCGTACCGAACGCCTACCGAACGCCCAGTTCCGCCAAGTCCTGTGTATCCAGCACCAGTTCGGCGGCGCCCGCCGAATCCCGTACCGTCTCCGGTCGACTCGCTCCCGGGATCGGGAGCACCGTCTCCGAGCGTGCGAGCAGCCATGCCAGCGCCACCCGCTGCGGGCTGACCCCGCGCGCCCGCGCCACCCGGTGGAACGCCCCGAACTCCGGGTCCGCAGTCAGATCCGACGCCCCGTCCAGCGAGCTTCGGGAGATGCCGCCGAGCGGGCTCCACGGCATGAACGCGAGGCCGAGTTCGGCGCAGAGTCGCAGTTCGGGCTCGGCGGTGCGCACGGCGGGGGAGTAACGGTTCTGTACGGAGACGAGCCGCTCGCCCAGCACCTCTCGGGCGAGCCGGATCTGGTCCACGTCCACGTTCGAGATCCCGGCCAGCCGGATCGTGCCCGCGTCCAGCAACTCCCGTATCGCGCCCAGCGATTCGGCGTACGGCACGGCCGGGTCCGGCTTGTGCAGCTGGTACAGCCCGATCGCCTCGACGCCGAGCCGCCGCGCCGACGCCTCGGCCGCCCGCCGCAGGTGCTCCGGACGCCCGTCCACCGTCCAGCCGCCGTCGGCCGTCCGTCCGCGCCCGCCCTTCGTCGCCACCAGTACGCCGTCCAGTACGCCGTCGGTCCGGCCACGACCCCCGTACGTGGCCAGCGCCCGCGCCACCAGCAGCTCGCCGGCTCCCGGCGCACCGCCGGGCGGGTGGTAGGAGTCCGCCGTGTCGAGCAGCGTCACGCCCGCGTCGAGCGCCGCGTGGACGGTGGCCAGGGCGCGGGCCTCGTCCGGGTGCCCCTCGATGGAGAGCGGCATGGCGCCGAGTCCGATCGCCCCGACCCGTACGTCTCCGAGCATGCGGTACCGCATCAGCGCGCCCCCAGCGTCTCGGAAAGAGCCTGCGTGAGCCACTCCCCGGAATCCCGGAACCGGAATCCGAGGCCCGTCGCGCGGGAGTTGTCCATTGCGTACGAGCGGGCGAAGGAGAACGGCGACACCTTGCCGACCTCCACCTCCCGCAACACGGTCCGGCCGCCCACCCGATGTTCGATCTCCGCGCATATTTCGGCAGTGGAGAGCGGGCCGTGGGAATGCGCGTTGACCGGCCCGGTGAAGTCGGCCTCGGCCGCCCACGCCAGGAATTCCGCGATCTCCTCGACGTATATGTAGGTGGCCGGATGGTTCACGGCGGGAACGGCGATCGGTTCGCCCGCCCGGATACGGTCCGCGTAGTGCTGGACCCGGCCGGTGAAGTCGTCCGCGCCGCCCAGCACATGGGCCACCCGCACCGCCGTGTACGGGAACGCCGGCTCGGCCGCGAAGACCGCCTCCGCCTGCCGCTTTCCCTCCCCGTAGTGCGCGTCGAGGAACTCCGCGTCGTCCCAGGGAAGATCGAGATCGACGGCGACGGTACGCGGATCGACCGCCTCCTCCCGTACGGGTACGGCCGTGTTCTCGTACTCGTACACCTCCACCGTCGACGTCATCACATAACGCCGTGTACGCGGTCCGAGAACGCGCCGCGCGATTTCCGCCTGGCGTGGGGTGTAGCAGACCTGGTCGACGACGACGTCGAACGTCCGGTCGCCCAGCGAGCTTTCCAGAGAGGCCTCGTCGTTCCGGTCGGCGACGAGATGAATGGTCCCCTCCGGTGTGCCGGAAGAACCCCGGTTGAGGAGCGCCACCGTATGCCCGGAATTCAGCAGACGGGACGTCAACCGCTTTCCGAAATAGCGGTTTCCGCCGATGATCAGAATGTTCATACGACAAGTGTTACGTTGGGCGCTCGCCAGCTGAAGGGGGAAACATGGGAGTCCAGGCCGCCGCACCGAAGGAACCTCGGCATCTGCGTCCCGCCGCCAACGAAACCTCGGTCGGGGCCTTCGACCCCATCGACCGGCAGATCCTGGAGCTCGTCCAGGAGGACGGCCGGATCAAGCTCAGCGAGCTCGGTCGGCGCGTCCGGCTGAGTCCCGCCGCCGTCACCGAGCGGGTGCGCAGGCTGGAGGCCTGCGGGGCGATCACCGGTTACGGCGCCCATGTCTCCCCGGCGCGGCTCGGGTACGGGATCCAGGCCTTCATCCGGGTCAACCCGCACGGCGGCTACACCCTCAAGCACCCCAGGACCCTGGAGCTGACCGCCCGCCCGGAGATCCTGGAGGTCCACCACGTCGTCGGCGAGGACTGCTGGATCCTCAAGGTCGCCGTCACCGACACCATCCATCTCGAAGAGATCCTGGAACAGACCTCCGCGCTCGGCCGGACGACGACGTCGATCGTCCTGTCCTCCCCGGTGGAGCGCAAACCCCTCCTCCCGCCCGGCGCCGGAAACGCCTCCTGACATCTCGACGCCCTCGCCGACTGGCTGGTCGAGATCCACGACCGCCTCCGCTGCGGGTGCGGATGCGCTGGTGGGGCAAGGCGTCCTCCGAGTACGGGATGGTGCTCGCCCCCGCCCCGCACCCCCAACCCTCAGCCCCGCCCCCCGAGCGCCGCCACATAGTCGTCCAGCAGCTCGACCTGGCGGTCCGGCGGGAACGAGTCGGGGTCGAGCAGGGCCTGGACGACCAGGCCGAGGGCGAAGGACTGGGCGCCCGCCGCGATCCGCGCCGGATCGCCGGCCGGCAGTGCGCCGCCCTCCTGCGCGGCGGCGACCGCGTCCCGGAGCCGATCGCGACCGCGCGCGTACTTCCCGGCGTACTCCGCGCGCAGCGCCGGGTCCGCGAGGGCCGTGTCCCAGGAGGAGACCCGGATCCGGTTGGAGTCCGTGGCCTCGGGGGTCAGCGGCAGGATGTCGAGCAGGGCGTTCCGTACCGCCGCCAGGCCCGTCCCCTCGGTGCGCCGCGAGCGCGCGGCGGTACGCCGGTCGAGCAGATCGAGAGCGTACGCGACCAGGTCGCTCTTGGCGGGGAAGTAGTGGGTCAGCAGCCCGGTGGTCGCGCCGAGCTCGGTGGCGACGGCCCGCAGCGTCAGCCCGCCGAACCCACGCGTGGCCAGCACTCGCCAGACCGCCTCCGAGACTTCGAGTCGGCGGGCCTCGTGGTCCCCCTTGGCGCGCGGCATGCTGTTACTGTACATAGCCGTAACACTTGTTATGTGAATGGGGTCGTCGCCATGTTCTCCCTCCCCCTCCGGGACAACGCGCTGCTGCGCCCACTGGAGAGCTGGCATGCCGAGGAGTTCGCCGCCCACATGGACCGGGCGCGCGACCACATCAGGCCGTGGGTCGGGCAGTCCTTCGTCACCGACAGCCTCGACGGGGCCCGCGCCACCCTCCGCGGCTACGCCGACCGGTCGGCCGCCGACGGCGCCCGCCTCTATGGCATCTGGCACGACGGCACGCTGGTCGGCGGCGTCATGTTCACCTCCTTCGACGCGGCCTCGGGCGCCTGCGAGGTCGGCTGCTGGCTGGAACCGGCCGGCGAGGGGCACGGGCTGGTCACCGCCGCGTGCGGCGCCGTGCTCGACTGGGCCTTCCTCACCCGCGGCCTGCACCGTGCCGCCTGGCACTGCCGCGCCGACAACGCGCGCAGCGCCGCCGTGGCCGAGCGGCTGGGCATGACGCTGGAGGGCGTGGAGCGGGAGTCCTGGCCGTACGAAGGCGTCCGTCACGACACGCAGTGCTGGGCCGTCCTGGCCCGCGAGTGGCGGGCGGCGTCACGGTCGCTCTTGCCTTGACGTCGGCGTCAAGGCGTACGTTCGGGTCCATGCGAATCGGCGAGCTGGCCGAGCGGGCCGGAACGACCACGCGGACTCTGCGCTACTACGAGTCCCGTGGCCTCCTGGCCGCCCGGCGCACGGGACTATGCGCCGCGCTTCGCCCGGAGGCTCAGCCCCACGCGGCGCGTGACGAGGTTGACGGAGGCGACCTCGACGGTGAGCTCGTCGCCCTCGCGCGGTGCGAGGCCCGCGAGGTCCTGCTCGTGGACCAGCCCCTCGACGCCCGGCGCCACCTTGACGAAGACCCCGATGGACACGACCTTGGTGACCCTCCCGGCGTGGATCCCGGTGAACCCCTCGCGGGCGAACGCGGCCAGCGGGTCGGGTTCGAGGGCCTTGTGCGAGAGGAAGACCCGCTCCCGAGTCATGTCCACACCGAGCACCTCGAAGACGTGTTCCTCGCCCTCGGCGATGACGTCGGCGGGGGTGCCGATGTGGTGCCAGGACACCTCCGGGATGTTCATCATCGCCTCCACCCCGCCCAGCTCCACGAAGGTCACGCCGAAGCTCGCGATCACCGAGACGACACCGGTGACGACGTCGCCCCGCTCCAGCCCGGTCAGGAACGCCTCGCGTTCCGCGCCCTTCAGTCTCAGCAGCTCCAGGGCCGCCGCGAAGGCCGCCTCGCTCAGCAGCGACCGCCATCGCGTGAACAGCTTCAGCAGCGCGCCACCATGCCGGGACAGCAGATCCCGGTTGTGCTGCAGCACGTCCAGCTCGTTCGCCGCCGTCAGCTCCGCGAAATCCCTCCGCTGCTGTTCCGTCGGCGTGAACGTCCCGCCCGTGAACCGGTCCCGGAAGAGGCCGTTCTCGTTCCCGAGCTCCGGGTACGAGACATCGCGGTCGCAGCTCGCGTAGAAGTACACGAGCTCCTCCGCCTCTTCGCCGATCGCCGCCGCCAGGACGTCCCGCCCCGCCAGCGGCAGCAGATGTTCGGCGAAGCCGTCCGTACCGTAGAAGGCGTGGCACAGGCCGGCGAGGCGGAGTGCGTCCCGGGCACCCCAGGCGGCCAGCCGGGCCTCGACCCGGTCCAGGTGGGCGAGCAGGCTGCCCCCCGGGTGGTCCATCCTGTCGGCGCCCTGTGCGATCAGCAGATCGTGTGCTGCGCGTGCTGTCTCTCTCCCCATGAGACATGAAAATACCCCGACTAGAATTGCAGCCGGGGTTGTTTCTCGCGTATATTCTTGGATTCCGTGTCTGGGTACAAAACAAGACGCGGAGAAATTCAATAAACGCACTGTATCGCGCCGGGAGTCGAATTGTCAACCGAGGAATTTCGGAAAGAGCAGCAATTCATCACAGAGCTCTACGCACGACTCGACGACCTCAGGGGCCAGGCCGAGGCGGCCGTGGGAGAGGCCCTCAAGGCGCCCTGGGTCGGCAATCAGGGACGCCTGGAGCGGGATGTGCAGGTGGCCGAGCAGTCCGGGCTGCTCTCCGCGCTCGACGCGGGGGAGACCGGGCTCTGCTTCGGCCGGCTCGTCTTCCGGGACGGCCGAGACCACCACATCGGCCGGATCGGCATCCGTGAGGACGACCCGAACCGCACCCCGCTCGTCGTCGACTGGCGCGCCGAGATCGCGCGCCCCTTCTACCTCGCCACCGGATACGAGCCGATGGGCCTCAGCCGCCGCCGGCACATCACCACCCAGGGCCGCGAGGTGACCGCCCTCCACGACGAGGTGCTCGACCTCCGGGACCGGACCCGTACCGGCCACGAGAACCGGGACGCCGACGAGGTCCTCCTCGCCGCGCTCGACGCCGCCCGCACCGGCCGCATGCACGACATCGTGCAGACCATCCAGGCCGAGCAGGACCGCATCATCCGCTCCCCGCACCGCGGCGTCCTCGTCGTCGAGGGCGGCCCCGGCACCGGCAAGACCGCCGTGGCCCTGCACCGCGCCGCCTACCTCCTCTACGCCCACCGCGAGCAGCTCGCCAAGCGCGCCGTCCTGATCGTCGGCCCCAACCCCGCCTTCCTCGGCTACATCGGCAACGTCCTGCCCTCCCTCGGCGAGACCGGCGTCCTGCTCGCCACCCCCGGCGAACTCTTCCCCGGCGTCCGCGCCACCGGTACGGACACCCCGCGCGCCGCCGCAGTCAAGGGCGCCGCCACCATGGCCGACGCGCTCGCCCACGCCGTGCGCGACCGGCAGCAGGTCCCCGAGCGCGGCGAGCCGCTGATCGTCCCGCACGACGACGGCGACCTGATCATCGACTGGGACATGGCCCTGGAGGCCCGCCACAAGGCCCGCGAGACGGCCCTGCCGCACAACCTCGCCCGCCCCTACTTCGTCTTCAACATCCTCGACGCGCTCGCCGCCCAGCTCGCCGACCGCATCGGCGCCGACCCGTACGGCGGCCCCAACTTCCTCGGGCCCGACGACATCGCCCTGCTCGCCAAGGGCATCGCCGGCAACCCGGACGTGTACTCGGCCATCGAGACGCTCTGGCCCGCGCTCACCCCCGAGTCCTTCCTCGCCGGCTACCTCGCCGAGCCGACCCACCTCAGCGACGAGGACGCCGCCGCGATCCGGCGCGAGGACGGCCCCTGGACCCCCGCCGACGTACCGCTGCTCGACGAGGCCGCCGAACTCCTCGGCGTGGACGACTCGGCAGCCCGCGCCGCCGAGGAGGCCGAGCGGGAGAAGCAGATCCAGTACGCGCAGGGCGTCCTCGACGTCTCGTACGCCTCGCGGACCTACGAGTTCGAGGACAAGGAGGAGCTGGACAAGGACGCCGCCGAGGTCCTCGCCGCGCACGACATCATCGACGCCGAGCGGTTCGCCGAGCGGCACGAGGAGGCCGACCACCGCAGCGCCGCCGAACGCGCCGCCGCCGACCGGACCTGGGCCTTCGGCCACATCATCGTCGACGAGGCGCAGGAGCTCTCGGCGATGACCTGGCGACTGCTGATGCGCCGCAGCCCGACCCGCTCGATGACCCTGGTCGGCGACCCCGCGCAGACCGGTGACGCGGCGGGCGTCGGCGCGTGGGACGAGATCCTCACGCCGTACGTGGCGGACCGCTGGGAGCTCGTACGGCTCGGGGTCAACTACCGCACCCCCGCCGAGATCATGGCGGTCGCCGCCGACGTCCGGCGCGCGGCCGACCCGGGCTTCGAGCCGCCCCGCTCGGTCCGCTCCACGGGCGTCGAGCCCTGGGAGCGGACCGTCGAGGACCCGGTGAAGGAGACCGCGGACGCGGTCGCCGCCGAGGCGCGCGAGGAGGGCCGGCTCGCCGTGATCGCCCCGCCCGTCCTGCACCAGGAGCTGATCGCGGCCCTGCCGGAGGCCTCGTACGGCCCGACGCCCGATCTGACCCGCCGTGTCGTCCTGCTCGACCCCCGGCAGGCCAAGGGCCTGGAGTTCGACACGGTCCTGGTCGTCGACCCGGACGGCATCCGGGCCGGCGCCACGCACGGCATCAACGACCTGTACGTGGCGCTGACCCGAGCTACTCAGCGCCTCGGAATCATCAAGCAGGCCTGAGCCAGACCGTCGCCAGCGGCGGCAGCGTCATCCGTACGCTCGCCGAACGGCCGTGGGAGGGCACCGACTCGGTCTTCACCGGGTCGGTGTTCACCACGTCACCACCGCCGTACCGGCCCGCGTCCGTGTTCAGAACCTCTGCCCAGGCCGCGCACGTGTCCGGTACGCCGAGGCGGAAGTCGTGCCGGACGACGGGCGAGAAGTTGCAGACCGCGAGCAGCGGCGAGCCCTCGGCGTCGTAGCGGAGGAAGGCGAAGACGTTGTCCTCGGCAGCGTCGCCCACCACCCACTGGAAGCCCTCGGGCGCGGTGTCCCGCTCCCACAGCGCCGGGGTCGCCCCGTACACCGTGTTCAGGTCGCGCACCAGATCCCGTACGCCCCGGTGGTCACCGGCCGAGTGGTACGTCTCGTCCATCAGCCACCACTCGGGACCGTGCTCGGCGGACCACTCCGCGCCCTGGGCGAACTCCTGCCCCATGAAGAGGAGTTGCTTGCCCGGGTGGGCCCACATGAAGCCGAGGTACGCGCGGTGGTTGGCGCGCCGCTGCCACCAGTCGCCGGGCATCTTCGAGACCAGCGCCTGCTTGCCGTGGACGACCTCGTCGTGGGAGATCGGCAGGATGTAGTTCTCGCTGTAGGCGTACACCATGGAGAACGTCATCTCGTTGTGGTGGTACTTGCGGTGCACGGGCTCCTTGGAGACGTAGCCGAGGGAGTCGTGCATCCAGCCCATGTTCCACTTCATGCCGAAGCCGAGCCCGCCGAAGCCGCCGGGGCCGACCTGGTCGGTGGCCCGGGTCACGCCGTCCCAGGCGGTCGACTCCTCGGCGAAGGTGATGACGCCGGGGCAGCGCCGGTAGACCGTCGCGTTCATCTCCTGGAGGAAGGCGACCGCGTCCAGGTTCTCCCGGCCGCCGAACTCGTTCGGCAGCCACTCGCCGTGCTCGCGCGAGTAGTCGAGGTAGAGCATCGAGGCGACGGCGTCCACGCGCAGGCCGTCGATGTGGAACTCCTCGCACCAGTACACCGCGTTGGCGACCAGGAAGTTCCGCACCTCCTTGCGGCCGTAGTCGAACTCCAGCGTGCCCCAGTCGGGGTGGGCGGAGCGGCGCGGGTCCTCGTGCTCGTACAGCGGCCGGCCGTCGAACTCCGCGAGGGCCCAGTCGTCCCGCGGGAAGTGCGCGGGGACCCAGTCCATCAGGACGCCGATCCCGGCCCGGTGCAGGGCGTCGACGAGGTGCTTGAAGTCGTCGGGGGTGCCGAGGCGGGAGGTCGGGGCGTAGTAGCCGGTGACCTGGTAGCCCCAGGAGCCGCTGAAGGGGTGCTCGGCGACGGCCATGAACTCCACGTGGGTGAAGCCGAGATCGCGGACGTAGGCGGGGAGCTGCTCGGCGAGCTGGCGGTACGTCAGGCCGGGCCGCCAGGAGGGGAGATGGAGCTCGTAGACGGAGAGGGGCGCCTCGTGATGCGGGCGGGCGCCGCGGCCGGCCATCCACGTCTCGTCGTCCCACTGGTGGTACGAGTCGGTGACGACGGAGGCGGTGTTCGGCGGGCACTCGGCGCGGCGGGCCATCGGGTCGGCGCGCAGGGTGTGGGAGCCGTCGGGGCGGGTGATGTCGAACTTGTAGACCGCGCCCTCGCCGATGCCCGGCACGAACAGCTCCCAGACGCCGGTGGCGCCGAGGGAGCGCATCGGCAGCGCGGTGCCGTCCCAGTGGGTGAAGTCGCCGGTGACGCGGACGCCGCGGGCGTTGGGGGCCCAGACCGTGAACCGGGTGCCCGCGACGCCCTGGTGGACCATCGGCCGGGCGCCGAGCGCCTTCCACAGCTCCTCGTGCCGGCCCTCGCCGATGAGGTGCAGGTCGAGATCGCCGAGGGCGGGCAGGAAGCGGTACGGGTCGTCCACGGGCAGCTCGTCGGCGTCGTAGCGGACGCGGAGCTCGTACGGGGGGATCTTGCGCAGCAGCGGCAGCAGTCCGGAGAAGAAGCCGTCGCCGTCGTCGTGCAGGACGACGCGCTTGCCCTTGGCGAGGACGGCGACCTCACGGGCGAACGGGCGCAGGACCCGGATCGCGACGCCGCCGCGGACCGGGTGCGCGCCGAGGAGGGCGTGCGGGTCGTGGTGCTCGCCGGCGAGCAGCCGGGCCCGGTCCCCGGGGTCGAGCGGCGGCACCTTCCGTACGGCCTCCTGGGCGGCGCGGGGGGCGGGCGTCTTGGCCTTGGGCGCTGCCGTCTTGCGAGCGGATCGGGCGGTCACGGGGATGCCTCCTGGAAGGTGTTGGTGAGGGAAGAAGCGCCGGTTCCCACGCAACCGCAACGCGGCTGCCCCCGCACAGGACACTCGGCCGAACGGGCTGCGCGCCCCGTGTGGGCAATCGTCCCGCGGGGGCGATGGGGGTCCCCCATCGCCCCAGCGGAACGATTGCCCACAACGCCGGTGGCGGGGGCAGCCCCGGCGGAAGCGGCGCCCGCGACGGGGTGGCGGGGGTCATGTCTTGCCCGACAGGCGTTCGATTGCGGCCATGGGGACCGGGAGCCAGTCCGGGCGGTGGCGGGCTTCGTAGAGGACCTCGTAGACCGCCTTGTCCGTTTCGTAGGCGCGGAGCAGTGCCGGGTCCGAGCGTGGGTCCGTGCCCGACACCTCCGCGTAGCCCTGGCAGTACGCGTCGCGGCACCGCGTCGCCCACTCCGCGTTCCACGGCCGGTGCGTGCGGGCCGCGTAGTCGAAGGAGCGGAGCATGCCCGCCACGTCGCGGACCGCCGGCTGCGTTCGGCACCGTTCGGCGAGGGGCTTCGCGGGCTCGCCCTCGAAGTCGATCACCGCCCAGCCGCCGTCCGCGGCCCGCAGCGTCTGCCCGAGGTGGAGGTCCCCATGGATGCGCTGGAGGTGCCCGGAGCCCGCCCCCGCCGCCGCGAAGACCGCCCGCAGCCCCGGCACGTACGGCAGCAGCGCCGGCACCGCCTGCGCGGCCGCGTGCAGCCGCTGGTCCATCTCGGCGGCCAGGTGCTCCGTCTCCGTCCGCCGCAGCCGCTCCGTCGGCAGCGCCGTCGCCAGCGCGAGGTGCACCTCGGCCGTCGCCCGGCCGAGCGCGTGCGCCTCGACCGTGAACTCCCGGCCCGCCGCGAGCGCGTCGAGCGCGAGCCGCCACCCGTCGCGCGAGTCCCGCAGATACGGCTGGAGGACGCCCAGCGTGCTCGCGCCGGACTCGAACCAGGCCACCGGCGCCGGCACCCGCGCGCACCCGGCCCGGGCGAGCGCGAGCGGCAGCTCCAGGTCCGGGTTCACCCCGGGGCTGACCCGCCGGAAGATTTTCAGGATGTACGTATCGCCGTACACGAGGGAGGAGTTGGACTGCTCGGCGTCCAGGACCCGGGGCGCGAGCGACGCGGGCAGCGAGGCCGCGCCGTGGAACGTCAGGCCGCCGATCCGGCCCGGCGTGCGCAGCCGTTCGTAGAGCAGTCCGGCGAGCCGCGGGTCCCGCAGCCCCTCGTAGACCGCCCGGCCGGCCAGCGGCCCCTGCCGGATCCGCCCGATCAGGGCCGGGGCGAGGCGCGGCGGCAGCTGGGTGCGTACGCCCAGCAGGAGTTGGTAACAGTCGGCGGGCGTGCCCGCCGGGCGGGCCGGTTGTTCCACCCGTACCAGGAGGTGCAGCAGCCCGGGTCCCGTGCCGTCCAGCGGCAGCAGCTCGGTGGCCGCTTCCAGCGTGAATCCGATGACCCGGCGGCCCTTGCCCGCGAACCAGCGCTGCCGGGGCAGCCATTCATGGAGCAGGGGAGCGAGTGACGGGAGGAGGGCGGCCGGGGCCCGGGTGGTGGATGCGGTCTCCGGCATGGCAACGCGTCCTTTCCCCGGGGGGCGCACATTCGAGTTCGCAGGAATCGAGTTCAAATGCGCAGAGTGTCCCGGATGGCGGCTTCGGCTGTCCGGATGTGCGGGACGTGTCGGATGGGGAAGATCCGTATGGGCCCGACAAGAAGGCCCGTATGGACCTGAATCGACTGTGTGTGGGACACAGTGCCCAGGGTGGCGCGGGGGAAACCCGCCCCACCCCGGGCAGTTGACTGACGATCCGTCAGGAAATCGTCAACCGGCTCTTCTTCAGGCGGAACCAGTAGAAGCCGTGACCGGCCAGGGTCAGCAGGTACGGCCACTGCCCGATCGCCGGGAACCGCACCTGGCCGATCAGCTCCACCGGGCTCATCCCGTCGAACTGCCGCAGGTCCAGCTCCGTCGGCTGCGCGAACCGCGAGAAGTTGTTCACGCAGAGCACCAGGTCGTCGTCGGACTCCCGGAGGAAGGCCAGCACCGCCGGGTTGGAGGACGGGAGTTCCGTGTACGAGCCGAGCCCGAAGGCCCGGTTCTGCTTACGGATCTCGATCATCCGCTTCGTCCAGTGCAGCAGCGACGACGGCGAGGCCATCCCCGACTCCACGTTGGTCACCTGGAAGCCGTGGACCGGGTCCATGATGGCCGGCAGCGTGAGCCGGCCCGGATCGCAGGACGAGAAGCCCGCGTTCCGGTCCGGCGTCCACTGCATCGGGGTCCGTACCCCGTCCCGGTCGCCGAGCCAGATGTTGTCGCCCATCCCGATCTCGTCGCCGTAGTACAGCACCGGCGAGCCCGGCAGCGAGAAGAGCAGCGCGGTGAACAGCTCCATCTGCTTGCGGTCGTTGTCCAGGAGCGGGGCGAGCCGCCGCCGGATGCCGATGTTGGCCCGCATCCGGGGATCCTTGGCGTACTCCGCGTACATGTAGTCACGCTCTTCGTCCGTGACCATCTCGAGCGTCAGCTCGTCGTGGTTGCGCAGGAAGATGCCCCACTGGCAGCCGTCCGGGATCGCCGGGGTCTTGGCCAGGATCTCGGAGACCGGAGTGCGCGACTCGCGCCGTACGGCCATGAAGATCCGGGGCATCACCGGGAAGTGGAACGCCATGTGGCACTCGTCGCCGCCCGAGGCGAAGTCCCCGAAGTAGTCGACCACGTCCTCCGGCCACTGGTTCGCCTCGGCGAGCAGCACCGTGTCCGGGTAGTGGTCGTCGATCTCCTTGCGGACCCGCTTCAGGAAGGAGTGGGTGGCCGGGAGGTTCTCGCAGTTGGTCCCCTCCGTCTGGTACAGGTACGGCACCGCGTCGAGCCGGAAGCCGTCGATGCCGAGGTCCAGCCAGAACTTCAGCGCCGAGAGGATCTCCTCCTGCACGGCCGGGTTCTCGTAGTTGAGGTCCGGCTGGTGCGAGAAGAACCGGTGCCAGTAGTACTGCTTGCGCACCGGGTCGAAGGTCCAGTTCGAGGTCTCCGTGTCGACGAAGATGATCCGGGCGTCCTGGAACTGCTTGTCGTCGTCGGCCCAGACGTAGTAGTCGCCGTACGGCCCGTCCGGATTGGCGCGCGAGTCCTGGAACCACGGGTGCGCGTCGCTCGTGTGGTTCATGACGAAGTCGATGATCACGCGCATCCCGCGCTGGTGCGCCGCGTCCACGAACTCCACGAAGTCGGCGAGATCGCCGAACTCCGGCAGCACGGAGGTGTAGTCGGCGACGTCGTAGCCGCCGTCCCGCAGCGGGGACTTGAAGAACGGCGGCAGCCAGAGGCAGTCGACGCCCAGCCACTGCAGGTAGTCCAGGCGGGACGTGATGCCCTTGAGGTCGCCTACGCCGTCCCCGTTGCTGTCCTGGAAGGAGCGCACGAGCACTTCGTAGAAGACGGCCCTCTTGAACCAGTCCGGGTCACGGTCCTTGGCGGGCGTGTCCTCGAAGGTGTCGGGGACGGGTTCGTTGACGGTCATGATGTGGGTGACCCTCCGATCGGCGGGGACGGTCGCAAGGCGAAGACGTGCGCGGGCGTGACGCCCGGCTCTAGGCGCACGTAGTTGGCCTTGCCCCAGTGATAGGTCTCGCCGGTGAGCTCGTCGCGCACCGGTACGGTCTCGTGCCAGTCGAGGCCGAGTTCCGGCATGTCCAACGAGACCGTGGCCTCCTGGGTGTGGTGCGGATCGAGGTTGGCGACGACGAGAACGGTGTTCGAGCCGGACCGCTTGCTGTACGCGATCACCGCGTCGTTGTCGGTCGGGTGGAAGCGCACGTTCCGCAGCCGGCGCAGGGCCGGGTGGCGGCGCCTGAGCCGGTTGAGCGTGGTGATCAGGGGCGTGATCGAGGCGCCCGTGCGCTCCGCCGACTCCCAGTCCCTGGGCCGGAGTTGGTACTTCTCCGAGTCGATGTACTCCTCGCTGCCGTCCCGTAGCGCGGTGCCCTCGCACAGCTCGTAGCCGGCGTACATGCCCCAGGTCGGCGAGAGCGTCGCGGCGAGCACCGCCCGCACCTCGAACGCGGGCCGGCCGCCCTGCTGGAGGTAGGCGTGCAGGATGTCCGGGGTGTTCACGAAGAAGTTCGGCCGCATGTAGGCCGCCGCGTCCCCGGACAGCTCGGTGACGTACTCCGTCAGCTCGTCCTTGGTGTTGCGCCAGGTGAAGTACGTGTACGACTGCTGGAAGCCGATCGCGCCGAGGGTGCGCATCATCGCGGGCCGGGTGAACGCCTCCGCCAGGAAGATCACGTCCGGGTCGGTGCCGTTGATCTCGCCGATCACCCGCTCCCAGAACACCACCGGCTTGGTGTGCGGGTTGTCGACCCGGAAGATCCGTACGCCGTGGTCCATCCAGTGCCGCAGCACCCGGACCGTCTCGGCGACGATGCCCTTCATGTCCTGGTCGAACGCTACGGGATAGATGTCCTGGTACTTCTTGGGCGGGTTCTCGGCGTAGGCGATCGAGCCGTCCGGGCGGTGGTGGAACCACTCCGGGTGCTTCTCCACCCACGGGTGGTCGGGCGAGCACTGGAGCGCGAAGTCGAGCGCGACCTCCAGGCGCAGCTCGCGGGCCCGCGCCACGAAGGCGTCGAAGTCCTCGATCGTGCCCAGGTCCGGGTGGACCGCGTCGTGGCCGCCCTCCGGGGAGCCGATCGCCCACGGCACACCGACGTCGTTCGGGCTCGCCGCCAGGGCGTTGTTGGGGCCCTTGCGGTGCGTGGTGCCGATGGGGTGGATCGGCGGGAGGTAGACGACGTCGAAGCCCATCGCGGCGATGGCCGGAAGCCGCTCGGCGGCGGTACGGAACGTGCCTGGCCTGGTCCGTCCCCGTACCTTCTTCACGCCCTCCGAGCGCGGGAAGAACTCGTACCAGGAGCCGAACAGCGCCCGCTCCCGCTCCACCTGGAGCGGCAACGTGGGGGAGGAGCTGACCAGTTCGCGCAGCGGGTGCCGGTCGAGGGCCTCGGTCACCTGCGGGGCGAGCGCCGCCGCGAGCCTTGCGGCGGCGGGCCGGGACTCGTTCCGCAGCGCGTCGGCGGCCGCGAGCACGGCCTCCCGGCCGCCGCCCTTCTTCGGGACGCCCTTCGCGGCGCGCTCGTGCAGCACGGCGCCCTCGGCGAGGACCAGCTCGGAGTCGATCCCCGCCGGGATCTTGATCTTCGCGGTATGTCGCCAGGTCGCCAGCGGGTCGCTCCAGGCCTCGACCGTGTACGTCCACCGGCCCTCGGCGTCCGGGGTGACCTCGGCGCCCCACCGGTCGGTACCGGGGGCGAGTTCACGCATCGGGAGCCAGGGGCCGGGGCGGCCGGACGGGCCGCGCAGCACGACGTTGGCGGCGACGGCGTCATGGCCTTCGCGGAAGACGGTGGCGGTGACCTCGAAGGTCTCCCCGGCCACCGCCTTCGCGGGGCGGCGACCGCAGTCGACCAGGGGGCGGACGTCCAGTACGGGAATGCGTCCCATGAGCGGATTCACAGCATCACCTGAGGGGGTACGGGGGTGCGGGTGGTGGTGCGCTCTTTGTAGCTCCGTCGACGGCTGGCGGGTTGCGGGCATGGCCGCTCCTGTCCGCGTTCACTCGGATGGCGGGTCTACGGGTGTACGTACGGTGGGTCTACGGGTGTCGTACGGGACATCCGTACGGGGGTGACACGGGGTTGTACCGGGGGAGCCTTCCACTCGTTCCGGGTGGGCAATCCGGCGCTTTGTTAACTACTCGGGCGTAGTCGCGCGGGCAAGCGCCGGGACACAGGAATCCGGCGCGCGCGGGCAGGTGCCGGGACACAGGAAACCGGCCCCGTCCCTCTCGGGGCGAGACCGGTTCTCGTCTTCTGGCGGAATGTCAGCCCTGGGCGGAGGGTGACTGCTCCTCCGTGTCGCCGGACGTGTCGCCGGACCACATCTGCCACGGCTGACGCGTCACCCACTCCTCCACCGGAGCCGTCCGCAGCCCGAGCACCTCCGCCGACACCCCGTCGTCGGCGGCGAGCAGCAGCGGGTCCTCGCCGGTCGCCATGTAGTGGTAGATCCCGGCGACACCGGCCGCCGTCTCCGGGCCGAGCAGCTGGGCGAGCCCCCGCTCGAACACCTCGGGCGGCAGCTGCAGATACCGCACCGTACGGCCGAGCCCGCGGCTGAACGCGGCCGCGAGGTCCTCGCCGGTCAGCGACCGCGCCCCGCCGATGTCGAAGGTCCGGCCCTCCAGGCCCTCCCCGGTCAGCGCCGCGTGCACCGCCTCCGCCAGGTCCCGGTGCGACAGCCAGGCCGTCGGCGTGGACGCCGGCAGCGGATAGGCGAGGACGCCCTCGTTCACCAGGGCCGGGCCGTTCCAGGGCGAGAACAGGTTGTCCAGATAGACCGGCGGCCGTACGACGACCAGCGGGACGCCGCAGTTCCGCAGCTCCTCCTCGGCGATCCGCCGGGTCTCGAACGCCGCCACCGAGGTCGCACCCTGCGGCACCCGGGTGTTCGCGTTGAGGACCAGGCGTACGGTTCCGGCCGCGAGCGCCGCGAGCGCCACGTTCCGCGCGTAACGGCGGATCCGCTCCGGGTCGTACACCAGTGGCATCGTCACCACCCCGTGCGTCGTCCCCTCGAACAGCCGCCGCACGTCGGCCGGTCTGGCCAGGTCACCGGCGACGAACATCGCGCCGGGCAGCGGCGGCCGGTCGCCCGCCGGGCGCCGGGTGAGCGTGCGCACCCGGTGGTGCCGCTCGACGAGCAGGCGCGCGATCGCGCCACCCTGGAATCCGGTCGCTCCCACGACCGCTACCCGCATCGGAATCTGACTGGACATGTGTGGTGGAGGCCCTTCGATAGGGTGTGGTGGCTGCCGTGACGTCGTTCTCAGGCTGGCGGCGGCGGCTCACACCGTTCAATTAACAAACCGGGGCGGAAGTTGAAGGATCGTCCATGGACACCGTGGCAACCGACCGTGACGACCGGCGTGATGAAGACGAGGCCGAGGACCTCCTGAGCGAACTGCTCAAACCGCTCCGTCTCACCGGCGTCTTCGACAGCCGCTGGCACGTTCGCGCGCCCTGGGCCATCGAGGGCGACGCCGAACAGAGCTGCGCCGTGCTCCACTACATCGTCGAGGGCGGCTGCTGGATCACCGGCGACGGCCAGACCCCCCTGGAGCTGGCCGCCGGCGACCTCATCGTCTTCCCCACCGGCATCGCCCACCGGCTCTCCGACCGGCCCGACCGGCAGGGCGTACCGCTCCGGGCGGTGCTGCCCGAGCGCAGGCCCGGGACGTCGGGGGAGATCCGTATCGACGGCACCGGCGCCGAGAGCCGGCTGCTGTGCGCCGGACTCCACTACGACGCCAGCGCCGCCAGTGGGCTCTACACCTCACTGCCCTGGGCGCTCGTCCTCGACGGCGCCCAGGTCGACCGCGAGCCGCTGCTCCGCGACACCCTGCGGCTGCTCGCCTCGCCGGACCGCCCGGTGGGCCCCGGGGACCGATTGATCACCCTGCGTGCCTTCGAGATGGCCCTGGTCCTCGCGCTCCGACCGCTGCTGCGCGACCTCGCCGACAACCCGACCTCGCTGCCGCTGCTGCGCCATCCCGGCATAAGCCAGGCGGTGGTGATGATCGCCACCCGGTTCGCGCAGCCCTGGACCATCGACTCCCTCGCCCGCGAGGTCGGGATGTCCCGCTCGGCGTTCACCGCCGCGTTCCGCGACCTGGTCGGCGAGTCCCCGGCCCGCCACCTGACCTCCCGCCGCATGCAGGAGGCCGCCCGCCTCCTCGCCGAGACCACCCTCCCCCAGTCCGCCGTCCCCTCCCGCGTCGGCTACCAGAGCGCGGTCGGCTTCCACCTCGCGTTCCGCAAGTGGTTCGGGATGACACCGGGGGAGTACCGGTCGGGGGTCTGCAGCGCCGCGTGAGGGCGCGGCGCCTCGCCCTCCCGCGAGGTCGAGGGGTACGCGCGCGGTCTTCCGCCCCTCGACCAACTGGGGTGCCCTGGTGCCGAGTAGTTCGGTAATCGGTTCCTCACCGTGCGCTATCTGCGCAAAAGCCGCGTGAACGGGCGGGGGCTGGCCGGTTCTTAAGAACCGGTGGACGGACGTTCATTGCCTCGTGCGTCCTGGGCCGTGAAGGCTCGGGACCGGCAGACAGCCGTGACGTGCGAGGAGAGGCGATATCACCGTGACGAGGTCCGGGCAGGAGTATCTGGAGGCGCTGCGCGACGGGCGCGAGGTCTGGCTCGACGGGGAGCGGGTCAAGGACGTCTCCGCGCATCCCGCCTTCCGGGCCACCGCGGCCTCCTTCGCCGGGCTCTTCGACCTCGCCCATGAGTCCCCGCACACCTCCGAGCTCATGTCGGGCGGGGTGCACCGGGCGTACGCCGTGCCCCGGTCGTACGAGGACCTGGTCGCCCGGCGGCGGGCGTACAAGGTGTGGGCCGAGGCGAGTTACGGGTTCCTCGGACGGACGCCCGACTACATGGCGTCCGGGGCCGCCGGGTTCGCCGCCGCTCCCGAGGTGTTCGACAGCGGGGCCTTCAAGGGCGGCGAGAACGCCCTCGCCTACCACCGGCGGCTCGCCGAGGGCGGGCTGTACGGCGCGTTCACCATCACCGACCCGGCCTGCGAGGGCCTGCGGGTCGTCGAGGAGCGTGACGGCGGGATCCTCGTGCGCGGGGCCAAGACCATCGGCACCGGGGCCGTCTTCGCCGACGAGATCCTCGTCGGGACCATCGAGCCGCTCGCGCCGGAGGCCGTGGACCGCGCGGTGACCTTCTCCGTACGGGTCGACACGCCCGGCCTCAAGCTCGTCTCCCGGACCTCGTACGAAGGCAACGCCCGGTCCGTCTTCGACCAGCCGCTCTCCTCGCGGTACGACGAGAACGACGCGCTGCTCGTCTGCGAGGACGTGTTCGTGCCGTGGGAACGGGTGCTGACCTACCGGGACGTGGCCGCGACGGGCGCGATCTGGTGGGAGACGCCGGCCTATCTGAACTTCGTCCACCAGTCGGCTACCCGGTTCTGGACCAAGCTGGAGTTTCTCACCGGGCTTGCGATCCTCCTTGTTCGGTCCAACGGAACCGACACGCTGCCGGCCGTCACCCAGGCCATCGGACGGCTGCTCGGGATGGTCGCCCAGGCCAAGGCGTTCGTCCTCGGGGCCGAGGCGTCCTGGGAGCCGGTCGCGGGCGGACGCGGCGGCGTGCGGCCCGGGCAGGACATCTCCTTCGCGCAGCGCATCATGGCCGGCGAGCTGTATCCGCGTGCGGTGGCCGACATCAAGCTGCTCGCCGGTGGGGCCATCGTGCAGACCCCCGCCAGCGCCCGCGATCTGCTCCATCCCGAGCTGGGACCGGTGATCGGAAAGTACCTCCGCACACCTGGCCACCCCGCCGAGGACCGGCTCAAGCTGCTCAAACTCGCCTGGGACGCCCTCGGTTCGGAGTTCGCCGGCCGCCACGAACAGTACGAACGCTTCTATCAGGGCGCCCCGCACGTCTACCTCACGATGCAGACCTGGGCCGGCGCCGCGGACGACTGCGAGGCCCTCGCCCGGACCTGCCTGGACGGCTACGACCTGGGTACGAAGAAGTGACCGCGGCCGGGGAGGCGGAGGCGGCCGTGACCGGTGCCCGCGGCCCCCGTGGCGCTCTCCCGCTCCTCGCCGCCACGCAGTTGCTGCTCATCCTCGACACCGCGATCGTCAACGTCGCCCTGCCCTCCATCGGGGCGGACCTCGGGGCCGGCTCGGCCGGGCTTTCGTGGGTCGCCAACGCGTATCTGATCGCCTTCGGCGGGCTGTTGCTGCTCGGCGGACGCGCCGCCGACCTGCTCGGGCACCGCAGGGTGTTCCTCGGCGGGCTCGGACTGCTCGCCCTCGCCTCCGCGCTCGGCGGGCTCGCGCCGGACGCGGGTGTTCTGGTCGCCGCCCGGGCCGCGCAGGGCGTCGGTGCCGCGTTCGCCGCGGCCGCGGCCTTCGCCCTGCTGCTCGTCCTCTTCCCCGACGGGCCCGCGCGGCACAGGGCGCTCGGTGCGTTCGCCGCGATGGGCGGCCTGGGCGGTGTCCTCGGCACCGTGCTCGGCGGTGTCCTCACCGACCTGCTCGGCTGGCGCTCCACCCTCTGGCTCAACGTCCTCGCCGCGCTGCTGCTCGGCGCCCTCGCCCTGCGCGTCCTCGGCACGAAGACCCTTCCGGCGGACAAGAGGCACCGCTTCGACCTCGTCGGCGCCCTCACCGTCACCGCCGGCCTCGCCCTCGTCGCGTACGCCCTCGTCGGGGCGGAGGCACACGGCTGGCTGTCCGCCCCCACCCTCGGGACGGGCTGCGCCGGACTCCTCCTCCTCGCCGTGTTCGCCGTCGTCGAGACCCGTACCGCGCGGCCCCTCGTGCCGCCCGCCGTCCTCGCCCGCCCCGCGCTCCGCCGCGCCAACGTCCTCAGCGCGCTGGCCCAGATGACGCTGTTCCCGATGTTCTTCCTGGTCAGCCTCTATCTGCAGAGCGTGCTCGGGTACGCGCCCCTCGGCGGCGGCCTCGGGCTTCTGCCGCTCTCCCTGGTCGTCGTCGCGGTCGCCCCGCAGACCGGCCGGCTCATCTTCCGGATCGGGCTGACCCGGGCCATGACCCTCGGCTTCGCGCTGCTCTGCGCGGGCACGGTCTGGCTCGCCCTCGCGCTCCGCTCCGACGGCACTTTCGCCACCACCGTCCTCACGCCCAGCCTGCTCCTCGGCGCCGCGCTGCCGCTGGTCATGGTCACCACCAACGTGGCCGCCACCGCCGACGCCGCTCCCGAGGAGACCGGGCTCGCGTCCGGACTGGTCAACACCGCCCAGCAGTTCGGCTCGGTACTCGGCCTCGCGGTCCTGGTGGCCGTCGCCACCACCCGTACCGAATCAGCCACCGCGGTCGCTCAGACCGATGGCTTCCGGGCCGCTCTGCTCGTCGGCGGGGCCTTCGCCGCCGTCGCCGCGGTGATCTCCCTACGCTTGCGCCTGCCCACGCCCACCCCGGCGCCGCCACGCCGGGGCCGCGTGACCGAACCACGGTGAGCACGGTGACCACGTAGACCCGGCGAGTGAGCCGAAGGGCGTCGCGGGAGTCGTACGGGAAGATCGCGCGCAGGTCCCGAGGAACGTAGGGGCCCCAGCACGAGCGACCGTCGACGCCCCGCGCGAGGCGCCCGGAGGTGAACGAGCCCCAAAACAGAGGGGGCATTCCGTTGGCCCTGTACGACCTTGTCGCGCCAAGGCTGGAGGAGCGCGGCGACCCGCGCTACCGCATAGCCGACATCCGCGCCGCCGACCCGCTCGGCGCCGACGCACTGCTGGCGGCGGTGCCGGGCATGAACGAGCGCGGCGACGCGGCCGCGCTGACCGTCGCCCTGCGGGCCCTCGTCCCGGAACGCGAGCTGGCCGCCGAGTGGAGCGTGGTCGACGCGCTCGCCGCGATGCGCGACCTCGGCATCCTGCTCGGCTCGCTGAAACGCCACGGCATCCAGCCGACGGCCGCCGTCCCCGAGGTCCTCCCGGTCCTCGAACTCCTCGGCCGCCGCACCGACATGGTGCCCCGCGACACCGTGCACCACTACACGACCTGGAACCCGCTCGGGCCGCGCCAGCGGATGTACACCGGCGACGCCATGGAGGCCCGGCTCCAGGACGCCGTACGGATGGCCTTTCCCGGCCTCGTCGCCGCCCTCGACAGCTGCGGGCGGCTCGCCACGCTCGAACCGTACGACCCCGGCTTCGTGGTCGCCCTCGACCGGATCGCCCACCACGTCCAGTCGATGGTCGACGCCATCGACCTCACGGTCGCCGAGGTCAGCCCGGAGTACTTCGCGCTCACCCTGCGCCCGTACTTCGAGGAGGTCGACGTCGCCGGACGCGACTACCTCGGCCCGGCCGCCGCGCAGGTCCCGCTCTGGCTGGTCGACCTGACGCTCTGGCAGTGCGACCGCTCCGACCCGGCCTACGACGGGTTCCTGGCCGAATCCGTCCAGTACAGCCTGCCGTCCTGGCGGGACTTCCACGCCCGGTACGCGGGCCGGGTCTCCGCCGTCAGCAAGCTCTCGGCCGCCGTCAGCTGGGAGAGCGGCGACCGGCTGCCCCCGCAACTGGCCGCCTCCGCCCACGCGCTCGGCCGGGTCCTGAAGATCCTCAAGACCTTCCGCGCCCGGCACATCGGCATCGCGCGCAAGGCCTACGCGGACGACGTACGGCTCTACGAGGAGGGCAGCGGCGGCGCGCCCGTCGCCCTGCTGCGCTCGATCCTGGACCTGACCAGGGACAACGACACGCTGGTGCGGCGCGCGGCGCAGGGCGTGTCGGGAGCGGCTCGTACCGGCTTCCACACTCCGGCGCATGCCCCCGCACCAGTTGCCTCCGCCTCCGCGCCCCGAGGGGGAGCGCGATGACGAACCCACTCCCGTACCCCGGTGCCGGGCCGCTCCACATCGTCGTCGCGGGCGGCGGCATCGCGGGTCTCACCGCCGCGCTCGCCCTGCACGCCGCCGGGTTCGACCGGGTCACCGTCGTCGAGTCCGCCCGGGAGAGCCGTCCGGTCGGCGCCGGCCTCAACCTGATGCCGCCCGCGGTCCGCGAACTCGACGCGCTCGGCCTGCTGCCGAGCCTCGAAGCCGGCGCGCTGCGCACCCGCGAACTGCGGTACTACCACCGCTCGGGGGGCCTGATCTCGCGCGAACCCCGCGGCCTCGGCGCCGGCTACCGCTGGCCCCAGCTCTCCATCCACCGCGCCCACCTCCAGCAGGTCCTGGCCGAGGCGGTACGGGAACGGCTCGGCGCCGCCGCCCTGGTGACCGGCGTCCGGGTGACCGGCGTGGAGCCGCTGCCCGACGGCCGCCCCCGCATCCAGCTGGTCCACCGCGACGGCGCCGTCCGGGGCCGGGCCTCCCTCGAACCGGACGTACTCGTCGGCGCCGACGGCATCCGCTCGGCGGTCCGGGCCGCGCTCAACCCGGGCGAGGGCGCCCCGCCGTGGAACGGGACCCTGGTGTGGCGCGGGGTCTCCCGGATGCCGGCCCGGTCCGTCGGCACCTTCATGCTCATCGCGGGCGACGACCGGCAGAAGGCCGTCGTCTACCCGATGAGCCGGCCCTCCGGGCCCTTCCGCGAGGTGCTGGTCAACTGGGCCCTCGCCCGGCCCGCCGACACGGCGGACGAGCGGTACCTCGGCGACTGGAACCGGCCCGTCCCTGTCGAAACGTTCCTGCACCACTACGAGGGCTGGGAGTTCGCGGGCGTCAGCGTCCCCGAGATCCTCCGCGCCGCCCCCACCGCCCACGAGTACCCGATGGTCGACCGCGAGCCGCTGGCGCGCTGGACCCACGGCCGGACCACCCTCATCGGCGACGCGGCCCACGCCATGTACCCGATCGGCTCCAACGGCGCCTCGCAGTCCATCCTCGACGCGCGCGCCCTCGCGCACTCCCTCGCGCTCCACCGCGACCCGGCCGAAGCGCTCGCCGCCTACGAAGCGGCCCGCAGGCCCGTCACCACCGAACTCCAGTGCGCCAACCGGCGGTTCGGCCCCGAGGTCGTCATCAACCTGGCGCACCAGCGGGCTCCGCACGGCTTCACCGACATCCACCAGGTGATCCCCGCCGCCGAACTGGCCGCCGTCGCCGCGCGCTACGCCGCCACCGGCGCCGCCGACCCGACCACCGTCAACCTGGGCTCGCCGTACGAGGTGCGGCCCGGGGAGCTGCCGGTCGCCGCGCAGCGCTGACGCTCCTCCCGGGCCTCCGCGCGCCGCGCTGACGCCTCCCCGGGCCGTCGGCGTGCTGCGTCGGCGTCTCTTCCGGGCCGTCGGCGCGCCGCGTCGGCGCCCCTTCCGGGCCACGGCACCACCCCCGCGCGCCGTGGCCCGGAAGAGCGGAGTGCCCTACGGTCGGTGGATGCACAGCCCGGCTGCACAGCGTGGTGCGTCGGCTCCGCTCCGTACTCGCCTGCGAAGGTGGACAACGTGAAGGCAATCCGTCGATTCACCGTGCGTCCCGTCCTCCCCGACACCCTTCGACCCCTCACCGACCTCGCGCGGAACCTGCGCTGGTCCTGGCACGACCCGACCCGTGAGCTCTTCCGCTCCGTCGACCCCGACCACGCAGGCCGCGCGGGGGGCCGCCGCTCCGACGACCTCGACCCGGTCCGGCTGCTCGGCTCCGTCTCCGCCGCCCGGCTCACCGCGCTCGCCGCCGACCAGGCCTTCCTGGCCCGGCTCGGCGCCGCGGCCGCGGACCTCGACCACTATCTGCACGCCCCCCGCTGGTACCAGGAACAGCAGGAGCAGCAGGAGCAGCGGGGCGGCAACGCGAAGCTGCCCGCCCGTATCGCGTACTTCTCGCCCGAGTTCGGGGTCGCCGCGGCCCTGCCGCAGTACTCCGGCGGCCTCGGCATCCTGGCCGGCGACCACCTGAAGGCCGCCAGCGACCTCGGCGTCCCGCTCGTCGGCGTCGGACTGCTCTACCGGCACGGCTACTTCCGCCAGTCGCTCTCCCGCGAGGGCTGGCAGCAGGAGCACTACCCCGTCCTCGACCCAGGCGAGCTGCCCGTCACCCTGCTCCGCGAGAGCGACGGCACCCCCGCCCGGGTCACCCTCGCGCTGCCCGGCGGCCGCGGCCTGCACGCCCACATCTGGACCGCCCAGGTCGGCCGCGTACCGCTGCTGATGCTCGACTCCGACGTCGAGGGGAACGCGCCCGCCGAACGCGAGGTCACCGACCGGCTGTACGGCGGCGGCAGCGAGCACCGGCTGCTCCAGGAGATGCTCCTCGGCATCGGCGGCGTCCGCGCCGTCCGCACGTACTGCCGGCTCACCGGCACCCCCGCGCCCGAGGTCTTCCACACCAACGAGGGCCACGCGGGCCTCCTCGGCCTCGAACGGATCAGGGAACTCGCCGAGGAGGCGGCGCGCGGGGAGGGCGCGCGCGGGGAGGGGCTCGACTTCGACGCCGCCCTGGAGACCGTCCGCGCCGGGACCGTGTTCACCACCCACACGCCCGTCCCCGCCGGCATCGACCGCTTCGAGCGGAGCCTCGTCGCCCGCCACCTCGGCGAGGACGGCGAGCTGCCCGGCGTCGAGGTCGGCCGGATCCTCGCCCTCGGCGACGAGACCCCGCTCGGCGGCGAGCCCGGGCTCTTCAACATGGCCGCCATGGGCCTGCGCCTCGCCCAGCGCGCCAACGGCGTCTCCACCCTCCACGGCCAGGTCAGCCGCGAGATGTTCGGCGGACTCTGGCCGGGCTTCGACTCCGAGGAGGTGCCGATCACCTCCGTCACCAACGGCGTCCACGCACCGACCTGGACCGCGCCCGAGGTCGGCCCGTACGCCGCCGAGACCGACGACCGCGAGCTGTGGGAGCTGCGCCGGACCCTGCGCGAACAGCTGGTGACCGAGGTACGGGAACGGGTCCGGGACTCCTGGCGGCAGCGCGGCGCCGGGACGGCCGAACTCGGCTGGACCGACTCCGTCCTGGACCCGGACGTGCTCACCATCGGGTTCGCCCGCCGGGTCCCCTCGTACAAGCGGCTCACCCTGATGCTGCGTGACCCCGACCGGCTGCGGGCGCTGCTGCTGCACCCCGAGCGGCCCGTGCAGCTCGTCGTGGCGGGCAAGGCGCACCCGGCCGACCACGGCGGGAAGCGGCTCGTGCAGGAGCTGGTGCGGTTCGCCGACGACCCGCGCGTGCGGCACCGGATCGTCTTCCTGCCCGACTACGGGATGGCGATGGCGCGCAAGCTCTACCCCGGCTGCGACGTCTGGCTGAACAACCCGCTGCGCCCGCTGGAGGCCTGCGGCACGAGCGGGATGAAGGCCGCCCTCAACGGCTGCCTCAACCTCTCGGTCCTGGACGGCTGGTGGGACGAGTGGTTCGAGCCGGACTTCGGCTGGGCCATCCCCACGGCCGACGGGGCTGCGGCGACGGACGAGGACCGCCGCGACGACCTGGAGGCGGCCGCGCTCTACGAGCTGATCGAGCGCCGGGTCGCGCCCCGCTTCTACGACCGGGGCGCGGACGGGGTGCCGGTCCGCTGGACGGCGATGGTCCGCAGGACACTCGCCGAGCTCGGCCCGAAGGTGCTCGCCGACCGCATGGTGCGGGAGTACGTCGAGGGGCTGTACGCCCCGGCGGCGCTGGCCCACCGGGCGATGGGACCGGCGGCCGCGCGGGAACTGGCGGCGTGGAAGTCCCGGGTACGGGAGGCCTGGCCGAAGCTGGTCATCGACCACATCGAGGTGGGCGAGCTCGGCGAGGACCTGGCCGACGCGGAGCTGGGCGCGACGACGGCGGTACGGGTCCGGGTGGCGCTCGGCGAACTGCGGCCGGACGACGTGGAGGTGCAGGCGGTGGCGGGCCGGGTCACCCCGGACGACGCGCTGGTGGAGACCCGGGTCTGCGTGCTGAAGCCCGCGGCCGGCCCGGACCTGGAGGGCAGGCTGCCCTACGAGGGCTCCCTCGTCCTGGACCGTACGGGCCCGTTCGGCTGTACGGTCCGGGTGCTGCCGACCCACCCGCTGCTCGCGTCGGCGGCGGAACCGGGCCTGGTCACGCTGCCGACGGAGGCGACGGGGGAGGGGGCCGGGGTGCTCCTGAGGTGAGGTGGTCTGGACCAGGGTGTTGACGTGTCCATGGGGTGCCCCTAGGTTCCTCGCTCGACGCGGAGTTCAATCCTCCGCCCGACGTTCACATACAGGAACGAAAGGCACCCCCCACATGCGCCTCAGAGCCTTGGTCCTCGCCCTCACGGCGGCTGTCGCCGTCTCCGTCCCGGTCTCGACGGTCGCCGCGCCCGCTCCGGAGCGGTCCGCCCCGCTCCAGGTGGCGGCCCCGGCGACCTTCACCCATCCCGGCGTCGTCGTCTCCCGGCCCCAACTCGACTTCGTACGGGGGAAGGTGCAGGCGGGCGCGCAGCCCTGGAAGGCCGCGTACGACCAGATGATGGCGAGCTCCTACGCCTCTCTGACCCGTGTGCCCAAGCCCCGCGCGATCGTCGAGTGCGGCTCGTCCTCCAACCCCAACTACGGCTGCACGGACGAGCGGCAGGACGCGGTCGCCGCGTACACCCAGGCCCTCGCCTGGTACATCACCCGGGACACCCGGCACGCCCAGAAGGCGATCGAGATCATGGACGCCTGGTCGGCCGTGATCACGGACCACACCAACTCCAACGCCCCGCTCCAGACCGGCTGGGCGGGCTCCTCCTGGCCCCGGGCCGCCGAGATCATCAAGCACACGTACACCGGCGGCTGGACCAACTCGGGCCGCTTCGCCACCATGTTGCGGAACGTCTACCTGCCCGAGGTCATCAACGGGGCCGCGACGAAGAACGGCAACTGGGAACTCATCATGACCGAGGCCGCGATCGGCATCGCGGTCCACCTGGAGGACCGCGCGGCCTACGACAAGGCCGTCACGACCTACCTCGGCCGGGTCCCCGCGTACATCTACCTGGCCTCGGACGGCGCCACGCCGAAGCCGCCGCCGAACAGCGGCATCGACACCCGCGACGAGATCGTGAAGTACTGGCAGGGACAGTCGACCTTCGCCGACGGCATCTCCCAGGAGACCTGCCGGGACTTCGGCCACACCGGCTGGGGCCTCGCGGCGGCCGTCCACACGGCCGAGACCAGCCGGATCCAGGGCCAGGACCTCTACCCGCAGGTCTCCGAGCGGCTGCGGCACGCCATGGGCTTCCACACCAAGTACGAGAACGGCACGGCGGTCCCGTCCTGGCTCTGCGGCGGCACGGTGACGAAGGGCCTCGGGCGGGTGACGGAGGTCGGCTACAACGCCCTCAACGGCCGCATGGGGATCTCGATGACCAACACCGGGATCTACACCGAGAGCCACCGGCCCTCCGGCACCGACAACTACTTCGTCTCCTGGGAGACCCTGACCCACGCGGGCAACCCGAACTGACGCCGGTTCACCCGACGACGGCCTTGTCGGCGAGGTGCCCGTCGACGAGGCAGAGGCGGTAGACGGGGACCGAGGCCGTCATCGTCGCCCGGTAGTACAGGCAGGCGTCCATGCCGGGCGGCTCGGGCGGGACGTCGGCCGGCGGCCCGTCCAGGGGGTGCGGCGGGAGCCGTTCGGCGTCGGCGGAGAGCGGATCGCCGACGCGGAGCTCGACGTAGTCGTCCCGGTCCAGGAACGACCGGGACTGGGTCCACAGCCCGAACGCCAGCATGACGAGCCCGAGCGCGGCGACCAGCGCGAGCGGGATCCAGATCGCCTGCGCGAGCCCGCGCCGCACCTCGCGCCGCGCCCGGTCCCGTTCCCGTACGGAGGTGGGCGCCGCGGGCGGCACCGGCGAGGCTCCCCGCTCCAGCGGCAGCACCGCCCGCACGGCGAACCCGCCGTCCGCCCGCGCCCCGTGCGTCAGCCGCCCCCCGGCGAGCCGCACCCGCTCGTCGAGCCCGACGAGCCCGGTGCCGCCGGACGCGGGCGGGGCGGGGCGGTGCTCCCCCGGGCCGTTGGAGACGGCCACGGTCACGGTGGCCGCCGACACCGTGGCCGCCGTCCCCTCCACCGCCGTCCGTTCCACCGCCGTCCCGTCCACCGCCGTCCGTTCCACCGCCACCCGGACCGGGGCTCCCGGGGCGTGCTTGGCCGCGTTGGTGAGGGACTCCACCACGAGCCGGTGGACCGCGCGGTCGACCATCGGCGGGGTCTCCCCGGCCGGCCCCCGTACCGTCAGCTCCACGCTCAGCCCGGACGCGCGGGCGCGCTCCACGACCTCCTCGACCGTCTCCCCGACCGGGGTCGTGGGGGCGTCCCGCTCCCCGTCGGCGTCCTCGTCCGTGCGCAGCACGCCGATGATGTCCCGCAGCCGGCCGGTGGCGTTGGCGGCCGCGACCCGCAACTCCCCGGCGGCGGCCTGCTGCCGGCCGCCGAGCCCCGGGTCGACTTCGAGCGCGGCGGCGCGCAGCGCGATCAGCGCGAGGTCGTGACCGAGCGAGTCGTGCATGTCGCCCGCGATCCGGGACCGTTCGCGCAGCCGCTCCCGGTCCGCGACCGCCGCCTGCTCGCGCTCCATGCGCGCGGCCAGCTCCCAGCCCGCCCGGACGAGCCGGGCGTACTGGCGGACGTACCGGCCCGTCAGCCAGGGCGCGACGATCGCCAGCGCGAGGACGAGAACGACGGTGAAGCCCTGGGAGACGTTCCCGTCGGAGAGCGGGACGAGCGCGAAGCCGAGCGCCGCGACGGCGGCGAAGAGCGCAAGCGCGGCCCGGGTGTGCCGCTGCCGCCGCCCGGCGAGATAGCCGAAGGCGACGAGCGAGAGCGCGTACGCCGGGGTGAACAGCTCGGGCGAGGTGGCGAGGCTCAGCGCGACGGCGAGGGCGAGCGAGACCAGCGGCTGGACCCGGCAGCACGCGACGGCCGCGCCGAGAACGGCGATCCCGACGGCGACCTGCCCCCACGAGCCGCCGTCGTTCGGGTCGAGCCGCAGCAGTACGGGGGTGCAGAGCAGCCCCCAGAGGCCCAGGTCGAGCAGCAGATCCCGAAGTCGTTCACGACGCATCCGACCAGCTTGCCGGACGCGCGCGGGCCGGGCCCCCGACGAAAGTCATGCCCCGCGGCACGCGCGCCCGCCCTGTCGACCTCCGACCCGGCGCTGGAGCCCGAGCCGCAGAGGCCCGGCGGCGCCGTCAGTCCTCGACCAGCCCCGCCTCGTACGCCAGGATCGCCAGCTGCACCCGGTTCTTCAGGCCGAGGCGGGAGAGGACCGCGCTCACGTGGGCCTTCACGGTGCCCTCGACGACGTACAGCCGGGTCGCGATCTCGGCGTTCGACAGGCCCGCGCCGACCAGTGCCACGACCTCGCGCTCGCGGAGCGTCAGCGGGGCGAGCCGCTCGCGGGCCTCGGCCGCGCGGGAGAGCCGGCCGGTGGGGAGGTGGGCGATGACCCGACGGGTGACCTCGGGGGAGAGGAACGCGGCGCCGCCCGCCACCGCCCGTACCCCCGCGAGCAGCTCCCGCGGATCGCCGGACTTGAGGAGGAAGCCCGCGGCGCCCGAACCGAGCGCCTGGGCGATGTACGCGTCCTCCGAGAACGTCGTCAGCATCACCACCGCCGCGTCCGGCACCACCCGCCGCAGCTCCTCCGCCGCCCCGAGCCCGTCCAGGCGCGGCATCCGGATGTCGAGCAGGACCACGTCCGGCAGATGGCGCCGCGCCAGCTCGACGGCCTCCCGCCCGTCGCCCGCCTCGGCGACCACCTCGATCCCCGGATCGGCGGCGAGGATCGCCTTCACCCCGGCCCGGATCATCGTCTCGTCGTCCGCGAGCAGCACCCTGATCATGCCCACCAGCCTAAGCACGACGTGCGGCGGCCCGGACGGAACGAGTCCGTCCGGGCCGCCGTGATGACCTGCCGGTCTTACGGGAAGGTCAGCTTGAAGCTGTTGATGTAGCCGGTGTCGATCGCGGCCGTGTCCTGGACGCGGAGCTTCCAGGCGCCGTTGGCGACCTCCGAGGAGGCGTTCACGGTGTAGGTCTGGACGAGGTTGTCGGCGCTGCCGCCGGACCGGTTGTGCAGGTTGTAGACCGAGCCGTCGGGGGCGACGAGGTCGACGACGAGGTCACCGCGATAGGTGTGGACGATGTTCACGTCCACCTTGAGCGTGGCCGGCGCGTTGCCGGTGACGCCGGTGACGTTGACCGTGGAGGTCACCGCGGCGCCGTTGTCCGGGATGGAGACGTCCGCGGTGTTCTCGAAGACCTTGCCGGTACCGGGGTCGCCGCCACCGGGACGGGCACCCACGTTGACGCCGGCCCAGGCGTTTTCGACGGCCTTCACCTCGGCGCTGCCGGCGCCGTACAGCTCGGTGGCCACCGCGACCGTACCCGTACGGGCACCGGCGTAGTTGGTGTTCGAGTTGAACTTGGTGGTGAGCGCCTTGAACCAGATCAGCGCGGCCTTGTCCCGGCCGATGCCGGTGACGGGCAGGCCGTCGGAGGTCGGCGAGTCGTAGTTCACGCCGTTGACGGTCTTGGCGCCGCTGCCCTCGGAGAGCAGGTAGAACCAGTGGTTCGCCACGCCCGAGGAGTTGTGGACGCCGATCGATCCGATGCCGGAGTACCACGCGTCCTTGGACGCGCCGTCCTTGCTCGGCTTGTCCATGTAGCGCAGCGGAGTGCCGTTGCCGCGGATGTCGATCTTCTCGCCGACCAGGTAGTCGCCCGGGTCCTGCGGGTTGTTGGTGTAGAACTCGACGGCCGCCGCGAAGATGTCGGAGGTGGCCTCGTTCAGGCCGCCCGACTCACCGCTGTAGATGAGGCCGGCGGTGTTCGAGGTGACGCCGTGCGTCATCTCGTGCGCTGCCACGTCGATCGACGTCAGCGGCTTGGTGTTGCCGGCGCCGTCCCCGTACGTCATGCAGAAGCAGGAGTCCTGCCAGAAGGCGTTGACGTACGCGTTGCCGTAGTGGACCCGGGAGGACGCGCCGACGCCGTCACCGCGGATGCCTGAGCGGCCCTGCACGTTCTTGTAGTAGTCCCAGGTGACCCCGGCACCGTAGGCGGCGTCCGCACCCGCGGTCTCGGCGTTCTGCGGGGTGCCGTTGCCCCAGACGTCGTCCGGGCCGGAGAACAGGGTCCCGGTGCCGGACGTGCCGCCGTTGAGGTTGTTCGTCTTGTGGCCACCGCGGCCGGCGTCGGTCAGCGTGTAGGGGCCGGTGCCGCTGGTACCGAGAGTGACCTGACCGCTGTACATCGTGTTACCGGTGCCGGTCGCGACGGCCTGCCACTCGTACAGCTTCTTGCCGCTCTTCGCGTCGGTGACGACATGCAGTTCGTTGGGCGTGCCGTCCTTCTGGAGGCCACCCACGACGGTCTCGTACGCGAGGACGGGCGAACCCTGCGCCATCCAGAGGACCTTGCGCGGGGCGCGCTCGGCGGCGGTCTTCTTCGAGCCCTCCGCGGCGGCGGCGCCGAGCGCCTGCCTCTCGGCGGCGGCCGGGGCGACGTCGGCGGTCATGTCGACGTTCTTCAGCTCCGCGCGGGACGCCTTGGTGACGCCCTGCGTCACGCCGGCCTTGGTCTCCTGGACGACCAGGTCGCCGCCGAGGACCGGCAGCCCGGCGTAGGTGCGCTCGTAGCGCGTGTGGGTCGTGCCGTCGCGGTCCTGGACCACGTCGCGGACGACGAGCTTCTCCTGGGTGCCGAGGCCGAGGGACTTGGCGGTGGCCGCCTTGTCCGCGTCGGCCGCGGATATCAGCGCGGCGCGCTGGGCCGGGGAAAGGTCGGCCGGCAGCTTGCCGGGGTTGGCCTTGCCCGCGGCCTGGGACTTCGGGGCGACGGTCCGGGGGTCGTCCGCGACGGCGGAACCGGACTGGATGCCGACCGCGATCATGGCGGCGGCGGCGATCAGAGCGCCGGTCGCGGTGGCGCGACGGCTGGGCGTGGATCTCACGCAGACTCCTTTTGCGAGGGGGGTACCGGACGGCTGGGTGGGTCGTCCGGGCAGTGCAAACAGAGCTGTGGAGCACGAACTCTCTTACGAGTCGGGGAGAGAGTGGCAGCCGTGACGGTCATCTGTCAGGAGCGCGTCAACAAGTTGGCCGGAAATCGTCCGGAGCCCGAACGGTGAGGTTCGTTAACCGGACGTTTCGTCGATCACGACGGCCACGCCGTCCAGCGTTCTCCGGAGCCAGAATTCGAAGAGGGTCTCCCGGTCGAGCTCGAACTCCCCGCCCTCGCCCGGACGGCTGAGCAGGGGATAGGAGCCCCATCCTGGTTCGCGCCGTAGCGTGGCTCGTTCCGTTCCATCCACTCGCCGTCCGAAATCCCGAGTCCTTCCCGACCGCTCCTCCAAGTCGTCGGCCATGGCCACCCCTTGGACATGGGCGAAGACGACCTGACGCGTGTGGATCTTCTCGAACGGGCGCCGTCCTCCGTGGGTCGTGCCCAATCGTCCCGCCCTGCGGGACGATTGCCCACAACGGACAACGGCGGTCAGCCCACCAGACTGTCCCGCCACGCCCGGTGGAGGGTCGCGAAGCGGCCGTCGTCGTGGATCAGGTCCGTCGGGAGGCCGTCCTCGACGATCCGGCCGCCCTCCATCACCAGGACCCGGTCCGCGATCTCCACCGTCGAGAGGCGGTGGGCGATCACCACCGCCGTCCGGCCCGCGAGCACCGTGTCCATCGCCCGCTGCACCGCCCGTTCCCCCGGTACGTCCAGCGAGCTGGTCGCCTCGTCCAGGATAAGCACCGCCGGGTCCGCGAGCAGCGCGCGGGCGAAGGCCACCAACTGCCGCTGGCCCGCCGAGATCCGGCCGCCCCGCTTCCGTACGTCCGTGTCGTACCCGTCCGGCAGCGCCGCGATGAAGTCGTGCGCGCCGATCGCCTTCGCCGCCCGCTCGATCTCCTCCCGGGGCGCGTCCGGCCGCCCGATGGCGATGTTCTCCGCGACGGTCCCGGAGAACAGGAACGCCTCCTGCGTCACCATCACCACGCCCCGCCGCAGTTCGGGCGTCGCCAGCTCGCGGACGTCGACGCCGTCGAGCAGCACCCGCCCCTCCGTCGGGTCGTAGAACCGGGCAAGGAGCTTCGCGAGCGTCGACTTGCCCGCGCCCGTGGAGCCGACCACCGCGACCGTCTGCCCGGCCGGGATCGTCAGACCGAAGCGGGGCAGGACCTCGCCACCGGTCCGGTACGCGAACCGCACACCCTCGAAGACGACCTCCCGGCCGGGCTGTCCGCCCCGGCGCGCCGGCAGTTCCCTCGGCTCGGCGGCCTCCGGGACCCCGGGCTCCTGCGCGAGGAGGCCCGCGATCTTGCCGAGGGACGCGGCGGCGGACTGGTACGAGTTGAGGAACATGCCGAGCCGGTCGATCGGGTCGTACAGCCGCCGCATGTACAGCACCGCCGCCGCGAGCACGCCGAGCGCCAGCGTCCCGCCCGCCACCCGGTACGCGCCCCACAGACACATTCCGGTCACCGCCGTGTTCGCGAGGAGCCGGGAGCCGACGACATACCGGGCCATCTCAAGCAGGGCGTCGCCGTTGGAGCGCTCGTGCCGCCGGTTGAGCTCGGCGAACTCGGCGTCGCTGGCCCGCTCCCGGCGGAACGCCCGTACCGGCCGGATCCCGTTCATCGTCTCCGCGAACTTCACGATCACGCCCGCGATGGCGGTGGACCGCTCGCCGAATACGACGGCCGCCCGCCGCTGGTAGAGCCGTACGAGCAGATACAGCGGTACGAAGGAGGCCACCGCGACCGCGCCGATGCCCAGGTCCAGCCAGAGCAGCATCGCCGAGATGGAGAGGAACGCGAGGACGACGCCGATCAGCTCCTGGAGCCCCTCGGAGAGCAGTTCCCGCAGTGACTCCACGTCGGTGGTGGCCCGGGAGATGAGCCGGCCCGACGTGTACCGCTCGTGGAAGTCGATCGAGAGCACCTGCCCGTGACGGAAGATCCGCCCCCGCAGATCGAGCAGCACGTCCTGGTTGACGCGGGCGGCGCCGCGCAGGAAGGCGTACTGGAGGAGCCCGCCGGCCCCGGCGCAGATCAGGTACCCGACGGCGACGGCCACGACCGGCCCGTAGTCGCCGTCCCGGACGGCCGGCACGCCCCGGTCGATGGCGTACGCGACGAGCAACGGACCGGCCTGCAGGGCGCCTTGCTGGAGCAGCAGGACGAGCGCGGCGACGGCGACGCGCGCCCGGTGCGCGGCGAGCAGCGACCGCAGCAGGGCACCGGTGGCCCCGGGGGCGGTGGGCAGGTCGTCCTGGTCGAAGGGGTCGCCGCCGGGGCTGCCGGTCCTCGGGTCACCGCCGACAGCCTTAGCGGCCTTCTTCGTGTCAGTCGTCGTATCAGTCGTCGGATCCGTCATCGTGCCTCAGCCCCCTCGCCCGACATCAGCCAGGCGTACTCGGCGTTGCTCCGGAGCAGTTCGTGGTGGGTGCCCACCGCCGCGATCCGGCCGTTCGACAGGAGCGCCACCCGGTCCGCGAGCAGGACCGTCGACGGCCGGTGGGCCACCACCAGGGCCGTCGTGTCGCGCAGGACCTCGCGGAGGGCGGCCTCCACCAGGGCCTCGGTGTGGACGTCGAGCGCGGAGAGCGGGTCGTCGAGGACCAGGAAGCGCGGCCGGCCGACGACCGCGCGGGCCAGGGCGAGGCGCTGGCGCTGGCCGCCGGAGAGGCTCAGCCCCTGCTCGCCGACCTGGGTGGCCGCCCCCTCGGGCAGCGCCCCGACGAAGCCGTCCGCCTGGGCCACCCCGAGCGCGCGCCACAGTTCGGGCTCGCCGGCCCCTTCCGTAGCGCCCATCAGGACGTTCTCGCCGACGCTCGCCGAGAAGAGGGTGGGCTCCTCGAAGGCCACCGCGACGAGCCCGCGCAGCCGTTCGCGCTCCATGAGCGTGATGTCCTCGCCGTCGAGCAGGATCCGCCCGCCGGTCGCCTCGTGCAGTCGGGGTACGAGGGCGGTGAGCGTCGTCTTGCCGGAACCGGTCCCGCCGACCAGGGCGAGGGTCTCGCCGGGCCGGATGTGCAGATCGACGCGGTCGAGCACGGGCGGGGTGTCCGGGGGCCCGTCCGGGTAGCGGAAGGAGACGTTCTCGAACCGCACCCCGTCCGGGGACCCCGGCCGGGCGGCCCCGGCGTCCCCAACCCCCGCCGCCGTCCCCCGCGGGCCGGGCGTCTCCTCGGGCTCGTCCATCACCTCGAAGTAGCGTTCCGTCGCCGTCGCGGCCTCCTGGCTCATCGCGAGCAGAAAGCCGATCGACTCCACCGGCCAGCGCAGCGCGAGCGCCGTCGACAGAAAGGCGACGAGCGTGCCCGCCGACAGCTGCCCGTCGGCCACCTCGACGGTGCCGAGCACCAGCGCCGCGCCGATCGCCAGCTCGGGAACGATCGTGATGAACGCCCAGATCCCGGCCAGCAGCCGCGCCTTGACCAGCTCCGTCCCGCGCAGCCGCTCGGCCAGCGCGCGGAAGGCGAGGGCCTGGCTGCGGTGCCGTCCGAAGCCCTTCACGATCCGGATGCCGAGGACACTCTCCTCGACCACCGTCGTCAGATCGCCGACCTGGTCCTGGGCGCGGCGCGCGACGATCGCGTACTTCGCCTCGAAGAGCGAGCAGAGGACCACCAGCGGGATCACGGGCGTGAGCAGCACGAGTCCGAGCGACCAGTCCTGGCCGAGCAGCAGGACGTAACCGGCGAGGATCGTCACGCCGTTGACCACCAGGAACGTCAACGGGAAGGCGAGGAAGAGCCGGACCAGCATCAGATCGGTCGTGCCGCGCGAGAGCAGCTGACCCGACGCCCACCGGTCGTGGAAGGCGATCGGCAGCCGCTGCAGCCGCCCGAACAGATCGGCCCGCATCCGCGCCTCGACGCCGGCCAGCGGCCGCGCCACCAGCCAACGCCGGAGCCCGAAGAGCACGGCCTCCGCGATCCCGAGCAGCATCAGGTACAGGGCCCCGAGCCACACGCCGCCCGGATCGCTCCCGGCGACGGGCCCGTCCACCATCCACTTCAGGACGAGCGGGATGACGAGCGACAGGCACGAGGCGACGATCGCGACGACGGCGGCCGAGACCAACCGCCCCCGCACCGGCCGCACATAGGGCCAGAGGCGCAGCAGGTTCCGTACGGTGGACTTCTTGGCGACTGCATCTTCTCCGGGCATCAGGCCCGAGCCTACGGTTCACCACTGACACCGCTCACGCGATTTTCCGGCCGCCGGGAACCCCGGGGTCGTACCCGCCGTCAACCGATCGGTTGACCGGAGGTCGAGCGCGATGGCCGATGCCGCACCGAGCCGGCTCGCGACAGCCTTGAGTCATGGCAATGATCGAGGTGAAGGGCCTGCGCAAGGCCTACGGAGACAAGGTCGTCGTCGACGGGCTCTCCTTCGAGGTCGCCGAAGGCGAGATTTTCGGCATCCTGGGGCCCAACGGGGCCGGCAAGACCACCACCGTCGAATGCGTCGAGGGGCTGCGGACGCCGGACGCCGGGACCGTGCGCGTCGGCGGGCTCGACCCCGTCGCACAGCACGCCGACCTCACCCGCGTCCTCGGCGTCCAGCTCCAGGAGAGCGAGCTCCAGCCCAAACTGACCGTCCGCGAGGCCCTGGAGCTGTACTCCTCCTTCTACGAGCGGCCCGCCGACTGGCGCGGACTCGTCGAACGCCTCGGGCTCGAAGAGCAGCTGAGGACCCGGTTCGCGAAGCTGTCCGGCGGGCAGAAGCAGCGGCTCTTCATCGCGCTCGCCCTCGTCGGCGACCCGCGCGCCGTCGTCCTCGACGAGCTCACCACCGGGCTCGACCCGCGCGCCCGGCGCGACACCTGGGACCTCATCGAGGACATCCGGGCCGCCGGCGTGACCGTCCTGCTCGTCACCCACTTCATGGAGGAGGCCCAGCGCCTCTGCGACCGGATCGCCGTCATCGACAAGGGCCGGATCGCCGCGCTCGACACCCCCGCCGGGCTGATCGGCCGCGCCACCGCCTCCAAGGTCATCTCCTTCGCGGCCACCACCCCGCTGGACCCGGCCGAACTGCGCGCCCTGCCGCAGGCGGCCGCGGTGCAGACCAAGGACGGACGGACCGTGGTCGAGGGCACGGACGTGACCGTCGACGCCTTCATCGCCCTCCTCGCCCGCCGCGGCGCCACCGCCCACCAACTCCGCGTCGCCGACGCCACCCTCGACGACGCCTTCCTCGACCTGACGGGAGCCGACCAGCGATGAGCACCGCCACCACCATGGTCCTGAAGACCGAGGTCCGACTCTTCACCCGCGAACCGGGCTCCCTGTTCTGGGTGATGGCCTCGCCGACCGTCCTGCTCGTGATCCTCGGCCTGATCCCGTCCTTCCGCGAGGCCTCCGCCGACCTCGGCGGCCGCCGCGTCATCGACCTGTACGTCCCCGTCTCGGTCCTCTTCGCCGTGATCATGGCCGGCCTCCAGGCGATGCCGCCCGTCCTGGCCGGCTATCGCGAACGGGGCATCCTGCGCCGGTTGTCGACCACCCCGGTCCGCCCGGCCGCCCTCCTCACGGCCCAGATCGTGCTGCACGGGGCCGCCGCGCTCGTCTCGGCCGCCCTCGTCATCGCCGTCGGCCGCCTCGCCTTCGGCGTCCGGCTGCCGGCGCACCTGGCCGGCTACGCCCTCGCGCTGCTGCTCGCCGCCGCCGGCGGCCTCGCCCTCGGAACCGCCGTCTGCGCCGTCTCCCGTACGCAGAAGATCGCCACCGCCGTCGGGACGGCCGTGTTCTTCCCGACGATGTTCACCGCCGGGGTCTGGGTCCCGGTCCAGGCCATGCCGGATACGCTGCGCACCATCGTGCAGTTCACGCCGTCCGGCGCGGCCTCGCAGGCCCTCGACACCGCGACGGCCGGCGCCGGGACGGCCTGGGCCGCGCTGGGTGTGATGGCCCTGTGGACGGTGGTCCTGACCGCCACGGCGGCGCGCTGGTTCCGCTGGGAGTGACGGACGTGCAGGGGGAGAGATGGTGACGACGGTCGAGGAGCGGTGGCGCCAGTTCTTCCGCTGGGGTCCGTACGGCCTGCTGGCCATCGCGACGGTCCTGGCGGCGACGGCGGCGGACGCCGTCGCCATGGACGGTACGGAGAGGGTGGTCGCCGCGGCCCTCGCGGTCGCCGCGCTCGCCCTCCAGATCGGCTGGAACACCTACCGGCGCCGCGTGATCCCGCTCCCGGCGTCCGACGGGGAGCCGGGCCCGGTCCTCGGCGACCCGGGCCCGGCGTCCGCCGTCTACTTCACCGTCCGTACCGCCCTCGCCTTCGCGCTCAGCTGGCTCAACCCGTTCTTCTCCGTCTTCGCCTCCATCGGCTACTTCGACGCCGTCCACCTGGTGCCGCGCCGGTTCGCCCGGGGCGGGCTCCTCGTCACCGCCGTCATCATGGCCGGGGCCCAGGCCGGCGGACTCCCGCCCCGCTCGCTCGTCACCTGGGTCGCCTTCGGCGGCCTGTTCGCCCTCAACGCCGGCCTCGCCGTCGTCTTCGCCCACCTCAGCGGGAAGGAGGTCGAGAAGGCCGCCGAGCGCGCCGCCACCATCGCCGAACTCGCCCGCACCAACGCCCGCCTGGAGCAGGCCCTCGCCGAGAACGCCGCCCTCCAGGCCCAACTCCTGCTCCAGGCCCGTGAGGCGGGCGTCGCCGACGAGCGCCGCAGGCTCGCCGCCGAGATCCACGACACCATCGCCCAGGGGCTGACCGGGATCATCGCCCAGCTCCAGGTCGTCACGGCCACCCCCGACCCCGCCGTCGCCGGCGTCCACGTCCAGCGCGCCGCCGAACTCGCCCGGCACAGCCTCGGCGAGGCCCGCCGCTCCGTGCAGAACCTGAGCCCGGTCGCCCTGGAGCACGACGCGCTCCCCGAGGCGCTGAAGAAGACCGTCGCCACCTGGTCCGAACGGACCCGCATCCCCGCCCGGTTCACCGTCACCGGCACCGAGGAACCCCTCCACGACGAGGTCGCCGCCACCCTGCTCCGGATCGCCCAGGAGGCGCTCGCCAACGCCGAACGGCACTCCGGCGCGACCCGGGCCGGCGTCACCCTCTCGTACATGGGCGACGAGATCACCCTCGACGTACGCGACGACGGCCGGGGCTTCGACCCGCACGGCGCGCCCGTCCGCCCCGCCGCCGCGACCGGCGGGTTCGGCCTCGACGGCATGCGCGCGCGGGCCGAACGCCTCGCCGGCTGCGTCACGGTGGAGGCCGCCCCCGGCGAGGGCACGGCGATCTCCGCCCGCGTACCGTTGGTCCACCATGGCTGACCGTACGAGCATCACCCTGCTGATCGTCGACGACCATCCCGTCGTACGGGACGGACTGCGCGGCATGTTCACCGCCGACCCCGGCTTCGCCGTCCTCGGCGAGGCGTCCGACGGCGTCGAGGGCGTCGAACTCGCCCAGCGCCTCGACCCGGACGTCGTCCTCATGGACCTGCGGATGCCCGGCGGCAACGGCGTCGACGCCATCGCCGAACTGACCCGGCGCGGCGCCCGCTCCCGGGTCCTGGTCCTCACCACGTACGACACCGACACGGACACCCTCCCCGCGATCGAGGCGGGCGCCACCGGCTACCTCCTCAAGGACGCGCCCCGCGAGGAGCTGTTCGCCGCGGTCCGGGCCGCCGCCGAGGGCCGTACGGTCCTGTCCCCGGCCGTCGCCTCCCGGCTCGTCTCCCGGGTCCGCGCCCCCGCCGCGCCGGTGGACGAGTCGCTCTCCGCCCGCGAACGCGAGGTACTCGAACTCGTCGCCAAGGGCACCGCGAACCGCGCCATCGCCGCCGAGCTGTTCATCAGCGAGGCGACCGTGAAGACCCATCTGACCCATATCTACGGCAAGTTGGGTGTCAAGGACCGGGCGGCGGCGGTAGCGGTGGCGTACGAGCGCGGCATCCTGGGCCGCACCTGACCGAGGGCCCGCACCTGACGCCCGGACCCGGAAACGTCACCCCCCGACCCGCAGCAGCCACACCGACCGGGCCCCCACCGTCACCGTCGACCCGCCCGCGTGCAGCGTCCCCGGGGCCCGGCTCTGGTCCTCCAGGGCCGTGTCCAGGACCAGTTCGTACGACTCCGCCCACGGCGGTCCAGGCAGCCGGTACTCCAACGGCCGCGGGCCCGCGTGCAGGATCGCCAGGAAGCTGTCGTCGGTGACCTGCTCGCCCCGCTCGTCCCGGCCCGGGATGTCCCGGCCCGAGAGGTAGAGGCCCAGCGTGGCCGCCGGGGCGTACCAGTCGGGCTCGGTCATCTCCGTGCCGTCCGCCGTGAACCACGCCAGGTCCCGCAGCCCGTCCGCCCCCTGCGGGCGGCCCGAGAAGAACGCGCGGCGGCGCAGCACCGGATGGCGGTGGCGCAGCGTGAGCAGCCGCCGGGTCAGGGCGAGCAGCTCCCGCCGCCCCGGGTCCTCGGGCAGCGACCAGTCCAGCCAGCTCACCTCGTTGTCCTGGCAGTACGCGTTGTTGTTGCCGCCCTGCGTGCGCCCCATCTCGTCGCCCGCGACCAGCATCGGCACCCCGGTCGAAAGGAGCAGGGTGGTCAGCAGGTTCCGCAGCTGCCGCAGCCGCAGCTCCTGGACGGCCGGGTCCTCGCTCTCGCCCTCCGCCCCGCAGTTCCAGGCCCGGTTGTCGTTCGTGCCGTCCCGATTGCCCTCCCCGTTGGCCTCGTTGTGCTTCCGCTCGTACGTGACGAGGTCCCGCAGCGTGAAGCCGTCGTGCGCGGTGACGAAGTTGACCGAGGCGTACGGCCGCCGCCCGCCCCACGCGTAGAGGTCGCTCGAACCGGAGAGCCGGTAGCCGAGATCCCGTACGTCGGGCAGCGCGCCGCGCCAGAAGTCCCGTACCGCGTCCCGGTAGCGGTCGTTCCACTCCGTCCACAGCGGCGGGAACGCGCCCACCTGGTACCCGCCGTTCCCGACGTCCCACGGCTCGGCGATCAGCTTCACCCGCCGCAGCACCGGGTCCTGGGCGATGACCGCGAGGAACGGGGAGAGCATGTCGACGTCGTGCATCGAGCGGGCGAGCGCCGCCGCCAGGTCGAACCGGAAGCCGTCGACCCCCATCTCCGTCACCCAGTACCGCAGCGAGTCGGTGATCAGCCGCAGCACCTGCGGCTGGACCACGTGCAGGGTGTTGCCGCAGCCGGTGTAGTCGGCGTACCGGCGGGCGTCGGACTGCAGGCGGTAATAGCCCCGGTTGTCGATGCCCTTCAGCGACAGCGTCGGGCCCAGCTCGCCCGCCTCCGCCGTGTGGTTGTAGACGACGTCGAGGATGACCTCGATCCCGGCCGCGTGCAGCGCCCGCACCATCCGCTTGAACTCGCCGACCTGCTGCCCGGTGGTCCCCGAGGAGGAGTAGCCGGCGTGCGGGGCGAAGTAGCCGATGGAGTTGTACCCCCAGTAGTTGCGCAGCCCCCGCCGCAGAAGGTGGTCCTCGTGCGCGAACTGGTGCACCGGCAGCAGCTCCACCGCCGTCACCCCGAGCCGTACGAGATGGTCGATCGCCGCCGGGTGCGCGAGCCCCGCGTAGGTGCCGCGCAGCTCTTCGGGGATGCCCGGGTGGCGTCGGGTGAAGCCCTTCACGTGCAGCTCGTAGATGACCGAGTCCGGCCAGGGCGTCTTCGGCCTGCGGTCGTCCGACCAGTCGTCGTCGTCCAGGACGACGACCCCCTTCGGTACGTACGGAGCCGAGTCCCGGTCGTCCCGTACGGTGTCGGCCACATGCTGCTGCGGCCAGTCCCGTACGTGCCCGTACACCTCGGGCGGCAGCCCGAAGTCGCCGTCGACCGCCCGCGCGTACGGGTCCAGGAGCAGTTTCGCCGGGTTCCAGCGGGCGCCCGTCCACGGGTCCCAGCGGCCGTGCACCCGGAATCCGTACCGCTGCCCGGCGCCCACCCCGGGCACGAAGCCGTGCCAGATCTCGTGGGTCAGCTCGGTCAGCGGAAGCCGTCGTTCGGCCCCGCCCGCCCCGTCGGCGTCGAAGAGGCAGAGCTCGACGGCCTCCGCCCCGCCCGCCCAGAGCGCGAAGTTCGTGCCCGCCACCCCGTCCGGCCCGACCCGGCAGCGCGCCCCCAACGGCGTGGGCGCACCCGGCCACACCACCGGCCGGGCCCGTTCCGGGGCAGGGGGGAACACCCCTCCGTCCCGTACCGCCTCCGCCTCCTGCTCGGCTGCGCTCGACACCTGTCGGCCTCCCGCGGCTCGTCGGGCCCCGCACGGCACGGACCCGCGGCGTCCCGGCCGCGAGTCCCCGCGCGTAGTCCTCCCACCTGTTCTGCCCGTACCGCCGTACTCCCAACATGACCCGCACGCACGTTTCCCCTGGAGGGTGCCTCTCGTTGGGCCGGTCGTGAGACACGTATGGAAGCGGACCGGCCACGCCCTCGCGGTGGCGGCACTTATGGCGGGCCTTGCGGGCTGCACCGGCACGGGCGACGGCCGGGGTGGCGGCGGGATCGACCTCTCGCTGCCCGGAAAGGCGCGGGCACCGGGCGACGTCATCCGGGTCAGCCCGGACGACGGCGGCAAGGGCGTGCCGGCCGAGGGGCCGGTCGAGGTCCGGGTCGACAGCGGACGGCTCGAACGGGTCACCGTCGTCCAGGTCGAGGACGCCCAGCGGGCCGAGGTGCCCGGCGAGATCAGCGAGGACGGGCTGCGCTGGCGGCCGAAGGAGGGCTCCCGGCTCGCGCTCGCGGCCAAGTACAGCGTGGACGCGGTGGCGCTCGACGGGCACGGCCGGCGCTCCGCCCGGCACACCACGTTCACGACCGTCGTGCCCGAGCACCGCTTCATCGGCTACTTCAAGCCGGAGAACCGTTCCACGGTCGGCACCGGCATGATCGTCTCCTTCGCCTTCAACCGGGCCGTCGAGAACCGCGAGGCCGTCCAACGGGCCATCAAGGTCACCTCCGACCCGCCGGTCGAGGTCGTCGGCCACTGGTTCGGCAAGGAGCGGCTCGACTTCCGCCCCGCCGAGTACTGGCGGCCCGGCACCAAGGTGACCGTCGACCTGGCGCTGCGCGACGTCGAGGGCGCGCCGGGCGTGTACGGGATCCAGAGCAAGCGGGTCGGGTTCACCGTCGGGCGTTCCCAGGTCTCCGTGGTCGACGCGGCCGAGCACACCATGGAGGTGCGCCGGGACGGCGAGCTGCTCGCGACGCTGCCGATCACGGCCGGGGCGCCGAAGACCACGACGTACAACGGGAAGATGGTCGTCACGGAGCTGTACGACGTGACGCGGATGAACGGTGCCACGGTCGGCTTCGGCGGGGAGTACGACATCAAGGACGTGCCGCACGCGATCCGGCTGACCGAGTCCGGGACCTTCCTGCACGGCAACTACTGGGCCGCGCCCGCCACCTTCGGCTCGGCCAACGTCAGCCACGGCTGCGTGGGTCTGCGGGACGAGAAGGGCGGCAGCTCCGACTCCCCGGCGGGCTGGTTCTTCGACCGTACGCTCGTCGGCGACGTGGTCGAGGTGGTCAACTCCCCTGACCGAAAGGTCGCTCCCGACAACGGCCTCGGAGGCTGGAACATGGCATGGGAGGAGTGGAAGGCGGGTTCGGCCCTGCGCTGACGTGCGCAGCGACCCTGGGCAGCGACCCGAACCCCGCGCGAACTGGGACTGAACGGTGACATGCGCGTGGAACTTTCGTGTCTTCCGGTGTGATTATCTAACGCCGTGTGCGCGAGAGGATGCGCACGGGGGTGGGGCCCAGGCGATGCCGGGGTCGTGCGAGGGGAGAACACCATAGTGGACAGGCAGCCGATATCCGGAACGACCACCGGACGAAGGCGCCGCGGCACCCGCCTCGGTGCGCTGGCGACGGGAGCGCTGCTCCTCGTACTGACCGCGTGCGGCGGCGGTGACGCCGCCGGCGGCAAGGGCGGCGACGATCCGGCGCGGACCGGCGGGGGCAAGCAGGAGATCGCGGCGTCGCAGGCGGTCGTCACGATCGCCCCGAAGGACGGCGCCGTCTCGGTCGCCACCAGCGGCGCGCTGAAGGTGACGGCCGAGCAGGGCAAGCTGACCACGGTCACGGTCGCCGACAGCAAGGGCACCGCGATCGAGGGCAAGATGGCGGCGGACGGCGCCAGCTGGCAGCCCGTCGGACACCTGGCCGCCGGTACGGAGTACAAGGTCCACGCGATCGCGAAGGACTCCGAGGGCCGTGAGTCGGCCAGGGACACCACCTTCACCACGCTGGTCCCGAAGAACACCTTCCTCGGGCACTACACGCCCGAGGAAGGTTCGACCGTCGGCGTCGGCATGCCGGTCTCGATCCGCTTCACCCGGGGCATCACCGACCCGGAGGCCGTGGAGAAGGCCATCAAGGTCACCGCGACGCCCGCCGTGCAGGTCGAGGGCCACTGGTTCGGCAACGACCGGCTCGACTTCCGCCCGGAGAACTACTGGGCCGCCGGCACCAAGGTGACCGTCGAGCTGAACCTCGACGGCGTCGAGGGCCGCCCCGGCGTCTACGGCAAGCAGAAGAAGAAGGTCTCCTTCACCATCGGCCGCCGCCAGGTCTCCACGGTCGACGCCAGCGCCAAGACCATGAAGGTCGAGCGCGACGGCAAGATCATCAGGACGATCCCGATCAGCGCGGGCGCGCCGGCCACGACCACGTACAACGGGCAGATGGTCATCAGCGAGAAGTACAAGGTGACCCGGATGAACGGCGCCACGGTCGGCTTCGGTGGCGAGTACGACATCAAGGACGTGCCGCACGCGATGCGTCTGTCCACCTCGGGCACCTTCATCCACGGCAACTACTGGTCCCCGCCCGGGACCTTCGGCTCCGCCAACGTCAGTCACGGCTGCGTCGGCCTGCGGGACATGCGCGGCGCGGGCGACGCCTCCACCCCGGCGGCGTGGTTCTACGACCGCTCGCTCATCGGTGACGTGGTCGTCGTGAAGAACTCGAAGGACAAGCAGATCCAGCCGGACAACGGCCTCAACGGCTGGAACATGTCCTGGTCGGAGTGGATCAAGTAGAACTCCTCGACAGGGGCCCGGTGCTGTGACCAACGGCACCGGGCCCCTTGTCGTTAACGCCTACTAACCTTCCCTCATGACTGTGAACCTCGAAGTCGCCGAAGGCGTCGGCACGATCCGCCTCGACCGCCCCCCGATGAACGCCCTCGACATCGCCATCCAGGACCGGCTGCGCGAGCTGGCCCAGGAGGCGACCGACCGCGACGACGTGCGGGCGGTGATCCTGTACGGCGGCGAGAAGGTCTTCGCGGCCGGCGCGGACATCAAGGAGATGCAGGCCATGGACCACGCGGCCATGGTGAAGCGGTCGCGCGCGCTCCAGGACTCCTTCACCGCCGTCGCCCGGATCCCCAAGCCGGTCGTCGCCGCGGTCACCGGCTACGCCCTCGGCGGCGGCTGCGAGCTCGCGCTCTGCGCCGACTACCGGATCGCCGCCGACAACGCCAAGCTCGGCCAGCCCGAGATCCTGCTCGGGCTCATCCCGGGCGCCGGCGGCACCCAGCGGCTCTCCCGCCTGGTGGGCCCCTCCAAGGCGAAGGACCTCATCTTCACCGGCCGGATGGTCAAGGCGGAGGAGGCCCTGTCGCTCGGTCTGGTGGACCGGGTCGTCCCGGCCGCCGAGGTCTACGAGCAGGCGCACGCCTGGGCCGCGAAGCTCGCCCAGGGACCCGCCATCGCGCTGCGCGCCGCGAAGGAGGCGATCGACCAGGGTCTGGAGACCGACATCGACACCGGCCTCGCCATCGAACGCACCTGGTTCGCGGGCCTGTTCGCCACCGAGGACCGGGAGCGCGGGATGCGCAGCTTCGTCGAGGAGGGCCCGGGCAAGGCGAAGTTCGTCTGACCCGACCCGACCCGACCCGACCCGTACCCGTCGGTACCTTCGCCCCGTACCCGTCGGTACCCTCGCTCGCCGCTGGCATATGCCGGAGGAATCTCCCGGAATTGACGATTCCGGGGTACGGATTCCTCCGGAACGGCCACGCGGCCCCGTCCGTGCGGCCATGATGGGGGCATGGCGGGCCTGGAGGGTGTGGAGCAACCGCGGCAGCACGGCGGTGCGACCGCCGCACGGTGGGTACCGACCGCCGAGGACGAACAGGCCCTCAAAACACTGGAGTTGTACGGGAACCCGGCCGAGGACGACGTCCGGCTGCCGTCCCGTCCCGAGTCCGCCGCCGTCGCCCGCCGGCTCACCCAGTGCGTCGTCCTGCGCCAGTGGGCCCTGACGCCGCAGATCGCGGAGCACGCGGTCTTACTCGTCTCGGAACTCGTCGGGAACGCCGTCCGGCATACGGGTGCGCGCGTCTTCGCCCTACGGCTGCTGCGCCGCCGGGGCTGGATCCGGATCGAGGTCCGTGACCCGTCCCGAGGTCTGCCCTGTCTGATGCCCGTACAGGAGCTGGACATCAGCGGACGCGGGCTCTTCCTCGTCGACAAGCTCTCCGACCGCTGGGGCGTGGATCTGCAGCCGCGCGGCAAGACCACCTGGTTCGAGATGCGGGTGTCGGACCGCTGACCGTGGATGCACAAAAGCCCCCGCATGGGGGGCTTCTGTGTATGGAGCGCCGTGGATCGGGGGGGTGTATCCACGGTGCCCGAAGACGACCTGGCCCGGGTCAATGGGGGTCGTGGGTCCGACTATGGCAGACAGGTGGCCTTGCCGCCAAAAGTCCCCATCGGGTCAAAATCGATCAAACCATCACATGTCGCCAATGAATCGTTGGTGACCTAGAGCACCAGCCTTGTAAATGGTGAATAAGTATGGCGTTCACCGGTTGTTTGCTCGTCATGTCCGCATGGCGGACGCTTGGTCCGGACCTGTAAACGTCCTGAATTGGCTCAATCGTTATTTTCCAGGCATCTCACCCCTTTAATGGGCGCGTGACCCACACCGACCGTCGTGGCGCACTCCGGGCAGGTGCGGCGGCCGCCCTCGCGGGAGCCGCCGCGGGAGCCCTCACCACCGGCTGCGACACCGAGACCCGGCCCGCGCCGCCCCGGGGCCCCGCGCCCGCCCGGAGGCCCGCCGCCGCCCCGCGCCCCGTCGCTTCCCCGGCCTCCCCGGCGAGATCGCCGGCGGTCCGCCCGACCGCCCCCGGGTCGCCCTCACCTTCCACGGCCAGGGCGACCCCGACCTCGCCCGCGCCGTGCTCGCCGCGGCCGAGAAGGGCGGGGCCCGGGTCACCGTCCTCGCCGTGGGGGAGTGGCTCGACCGGTACCCCGGGCTGGCCCGCCGGGTCCTCGACGGCGGCCACGACCTCGGCAACCACACCCAGCGCCACCTCGACGTCAACGCCATGACCGAGGACGAGGCGCACGCCGAGATCGCCGCCTGCGCCACCCGGCTGCGCCGGCTCACCGGCTCCATCGGCACCTGGTTCCGGCCCTCCAGGACCCGGCACGCGACGGAGGCCGTACGGCGGGCCGCCCACCGCGTCGGGTACCCGCACGTCCTCTCGTACGACGTCGACTCCCTCGACCACACCTCGCCCGGTGCCCCGGCCGTCGTCCGCAACGTCACCGGGCAGGTCCGGGGCGGATCCGTGGTGAGCCTCCACCTCGGCTACCCGGACACCCTCGCCGCGCTGCCGCCCCTCCTCGCCGACCTCGACCGTCGCGGCCTGCGCGCGGTGACGACCACGGAGCTGCTGACCTGATGCCGCCTCTCACCACGCGTCTCGACGCGACTCGCACCACGCGTCTCACCACGCGCACGAAGAGCCTCCTCGCCGCCGCGCTGCTCGCCGCGCTCGCCGGGTGCGGCATCGCCGACCCGGCCCCCGAACCCAGGGGCGGCGCCAAGAAGGAGGCCGCCGCGCTCCCCGCCGTACCGAAGAAGGCCGCCCCCGCCGGGCTGCCCGGTATGCCGCCCGTCCTCGACCCGAAGGACGTCTACGCGGCCGACCGCCCGAACAAGCTCTCACCCGTGGTCAAGGGCTTCCCCAGCCGGGTCTACGTCCCCAACACCAACTCCAACACGGTCTCGGTCATCGACCCGGCGACGTACCAGGTCATCGAGACGATCCCGGTCGGCATCCAGCCGCAGCACGTCGTGCCCTCCTGGGACATGAAGACCCTCTGGGTCAACAACAACCGCGGCCACACGCTCACCCCCATCGACCCGTCCACCGGCGTGGCAGGCAAGCCCGTCGAGGTCCACGACCCGTACAACCTCTACTTCACGCCCAACGGGAAGTACGCGGTCGTCATGGCCTCCCTCGACCGCGAGCTGGTCTTCCGCGACCCGCACACCATGGAGCGGAAGAAGACCGTCCCGGTCTCCTGCTACGGCGTCAACCACGCCGACTTCTCCGCCGACGGCCGGTACTTCGTCGTCTCCTGCGAGTTCTCCGGGGAGCTCCTGAAGGTCGACACGGAGAAGATGGAGGTCATCGGGCAGCAGAGGCTGCCCTTCGAGGGCGCCATGCCGCAGGACGTGAAAATCTCGCCGGACGGCAAGACCTTCTACATCGCCGACATGATGGCCCACGGCATGTGGGTCCTGGACGGCGAGAAGTTCACCACCCCGCAGCTGCTGCCCACCGGCAAGGGCTGCCACGGCCTCTACATCAGCCGGGACTCCAAGGAGATGTACGTCCCCAACCGCGGCGAGGGCTCGATCTCGGTCTTCGACTTCGCCCAGGACCGGCTGACGAAGAAGTGGTGGCTGCCGGACGGCGGCTCACCGGACATGGGCGGCGTCTCGGCCGACGGCAAGGTGCTGTGGCTGTCCGGACGTTACGACTCCGAGGTCTACGCGATCGACACCACGACCGGCAAGCAGCTGGCCCGCATCCCGGTCGGCGGCGGCCCGCACGGCCTGGCGGTCTACCCGCAGCCGGGCCGGTACTCGCTGGGCCACACGGGCATCTTCCGCTGAGTCAGCCGGCCACGAGCAGGGCCTCCGAGGCGATCGGCCGGTAGCCGGCCGCCTGGAAGACGCGGACGCTGCGGGCGTTGCCCGGGGACTGCTGCGCCCAGACCACGTCGCCCGGCGTCAGATGCCGGGCGGCGAGGGCGAGGGCCCGGCCGATGCCGCGGTGCCTGACCCGCTCGTCCACCTCGATCGCGGCCTCCCAGCGGCCCGCGACGCCGCGGCCGAGGATCACCACGCCGCCCGCGGCGGCCCACACCCGGACGTCGTCGCGGTACTTCATCGCCCGCGCCACCCGGGGATGGTCCGGGTCCTCGATCTCCCGCAGGGTCAGCTCGGGGGCCCCGGGCAGGGCGGGTGCGACCGTCAGCAGGTCGACGGTGTTCATCCGCAGGCCCGTGCGGCGCATGAGGGCGATGAGGAACTCCGGGTTCATGGAGGCGGCCAGCGGATCGCTGTCCACGGCGGCCAGTTGCTTCCGTACCCAGGCCGGATCCTCGTCCGTGAAGACGACCGAGTGCGCGGTGAAGGCGAGGACCCCGGCGTCCCGTGGGCTCGGTTGCGGGACGATCGTCGTCGAACCGTCCGGCGGCGGGAACTCGCCGTGTGCCGCCGCCGCCAGGATCCGTGCCATGTCGTCGCTCATCCCTCCATGATCCATCAAGGCCCGGCGCCCGGCCCGGCCGGGCGGCCCGATAATCTGACCCCCGTCATTCCAGCATCGAGAAGGGGCGGAAACAGTGGCGGACATCGAGTCGGCACGCACGGCGTTCGAGCGGTTCGACGTGGACGGGGACGGCCTCATCACCGCCGCCGAGTACAAGAGCGTCATGGCCCAGCTGGGTGACTTCAACGTCACCGAGACGGTCGCCGAGGCACTCATCAACCAGCGGGACACGAACAACGACGGCAAGCTGTCGTGGGACGAGTTCTGGGCGCACCTCAGCAAGGCCTGACCCCTCCGGAGCAGGGCGGGCGGCAGGTACTCCGTGCGTACGCACGCGAGTTGCCGCCCGTCCGGGCGCCGGTGACGATCGAGCGGTGACGCCCCCCGGATCCGCACGTACTCCGATACGTCCCACGGCCGCCGCGCTCGCCGTCATCGCCGTCGTGGCCGCCGTCCTGCTCGCCCTGATAGGCGTCGGCGTCGCCCAGACGGGCACCGGGGAACTCCGTATCCCGGCCGCCGGTACCACCAGTCTCCTGAGGCTCCTCGTCCTCGTCGCGCTCGCCGTCCATCTGGGCGAACTCGCCGGCGTCCGGCTCGCCCGGGACGGCCCGCTCCCGCGCACCTGGTCGGCGCCCGCCTCCGTCACCGGAGCGGCCGCGACCGCCGGCCTCATCCTGCTCTTCGCCGCCGTCAGCGGCCTCGGCCTCACCACCGTGTACGCCACCCGCGAGGGCAAGCTGCTCCTCGTCACCGCGAACGCCTTCGCCTTCGCCGCCCTGTGCGCCGCGAGCCGCCGTCCCGGGCTCGCCCTGGCCCCGCTGGCCGTCGTGGTCGGCGCGGAGGCCCTGCGCGCGCACCCGGAGACCTACAGCCCCGCGGTCGGCGTCACCCTCACCGTCGTCCACCTGACGGCGGCATCCCTCTGGTTCGGCTCCCTGCTGTACGTTCTGCGGACCATGCGGCTGCGCGGCGGCGGGCGGGACGTCCTCGTCCGCTACGCCCGCACGGCGGCCTGGATCTTCGCCGCGCTCGTGGTCACGGGCACCTGTTCCACCCTGCGCCGACTCCCCCTGGAGGCCGTCCTCACCACGGCGTACGGCAGGGTCCTGCTGGCCAAGCTCGCCCTCGTCGGGGTGGCGAGCCTGCTCGCGCTGACCGCCCGGTACCGGATGCTGAGGGGCGGGGAGGCCGAGGCGCCGGCCCGGATCGAGCTGGGCGTCCTCGCGGCGGTCATGGTGATCTCGGCCCTGCTGACCGTGGTGCCCGACCCGCACTGGCTGGAGTGGAGCCGCGGCTGAGCCGCCGGGAGGGCGGTGAACTCGGCCGACCCGACGCGCGCGGGTGTGAACCGGGTGGGAATATAGGGGTGTTCCCCCAATCCCTCACCCCTATGTTGACTGCCGCGCGGTTGGTGCGTCGATTGCTGATGGCTGTGCTTCTGAGCGTAGCGATCAGCGTGGGACCCGTCGCTATCCCGGCGCCGGCGGAACTGCCGCCGCCTCCGACGACGTCGGAACCGCCGGCGGCCACGTCGGAACCGCCGCCGCCGACGACCTCGGAACCGCCGCCGACGACGTCGGAACCGCCGCCGACGACCTCGGAACCACCGCCGACGACGTCGGAACCGCCGACTGCCGCGGCCTCCCTCACACTGGACCCGGACCACGGCTCCGTCGGGGACCCGATCGACGTCCGGGGCACGGGCTTCGACGTGTGCTCCGCCGGCACCGTGTACCTCCACGTGGTCGACGGGCCCGAGATCGCGTCCGGCATCCCCGTGGCGGAGAACGGCGACTTCTCGTACACGGAGCCCATCCCGGCCGAGACGGACCCGGACACGTACACCTTCCGGGCCGAGTGCACCGATGAGCCGTCCCTCTACGCGGACGCCGCCCTCGTCGTCGAAAGCCCGGGGGACCCGCTCCTCACCCTCGCCGAGGAGGAGGGCGCGAAGGGGAGCACCGTACAGGCGGAGGGCACGGGCTTCCGGTGCTCGAACGTCGACCTTCTGTGGGACGGCGCCGAGCCGTCGCTGGCCACCGCCCCCGTCACGGAGCAGGCCACCTTCGCCACGGAGATCCCCGTACCGAGCGACGCGGAGCCGGGCGCGCACACGGTGCGGGCGGTCTGCCAGGACTATCCGGAGCAGTACGGCGAGGCTTCGTACGAGGTCACGGACGAGCCGGGCCCGACGAACCCCAACCCGACGGATCCGAACCCGACCGACCCCAACCAGACGGACCCGAATCCGACCGCCCCGCCCGGCACCACCGGAGGCGACGGCGGCGGCTCCACCCCCGTCGTGTGGGTCGTCGGCCCCGCCTCCCTCGGCGGCGCGCTCGCCCTCGCCGCCGCGGCGGCCGTCTACTTCGGGCGGCTGCACCGGGGCCCCCGCTGGGTGCGCAACCACGTACGGGCGACCCTGCGGCCCGCCACCGGCGACACGGCGCTGATCGAGTACCGGCCCCCCGGCGAGCCGCCCACCCGCACCACCCGGCTCGACCCGCACCCGGACCCCGGCCGGCAGACCCTCGACGAGGAGGACCGATGACCACGACCGCGCCCTTGAGGGCCACGACCCCGACGCCCGTCCGCTCGTTCCTGCTCGGCGACCGTGAAGGCCTCGAGGGCCCGCTGCGCGCCCATGGCACGGCCGGGCCGCTGCTTGCGCCCGTACGGGGCCGGACGCCCGCCGCCGACCGGGCGGTCGAGCACGAGCTGGCCACCGTCGTGGACGACTTCCTCGGCCTCGACGTGCTCGACCTGGCCGCCGCCGGCTGGCGCGGCCACTCCGCCCTGCAGTCCGCCGCGCGCCGTACCCGGGACCTGCCCGGCAGCGAGGAGGTCGTCGCGCTCGCGACCCACCGGGTCACCTCCACGCACCGGCCCTACGTCGACGTCTACGTGGACGGCGCGAAGATCGGCACACTGGACGTGCAGCTGAGCGTGGTCTTCTGGATCTCCGGGCTCGTCTGTGTGGTCCGCGACGCCCACCTGACCGGCGTGCGGTCAGGGGAGTGCGCGGTCGACGTGAGCCTGGGGGCGCAGGGGGCGGTGATCGCCGAGCGCCGGGGCGGTCGGCTGGACCTCCCCGGCGGATTCGCGCTGCGGGCCCCGGTGCCGCTGCTGCGGGACGAGCCGAACCGGCACGAGGCCCGGACCGCCCCGGGAACCAGTAGGCGGTGATCAGCCCGCGGTGATCAGCACTCGATGATGTTCACCGCGAGCCCGCCCCGCGCCGTCTCCTTGTACTTGACCGACATGTCCGCGCCGGTCTCCTTCATCGTCTTGATGACCTTGTCCAGGGAGACCAGGTGGCTGCCGTCGCCGCGGAGGGCCATCTTCGCGGCCGTGACCGCCTTGACCGCCGCCATGCCGTTGCGCTCGATGCACGGGATCTGGACCAGGCCGCCGACCGGGTCGCAGGTCAGGCCCAGGTTGTGCTCCATGCCGATCTCGGCCGCGTTCTCGACCTGCTCCGGGGAGCCGCCCATGACCTCCGCCAGCGCGCCCGCCGCCATCGAGCAGGCCGAGCCGACCTCGCCCTGGCAGCCGACCTCGGCGCCGGAGATCGAGGCGTTCTCCTTGAAGAGCATGCCGACCGCGCCCGCCGCCAGCATGAAGCGGACCACGCCCTCGTCGTCCGCGCCCGGCACAAAGTTCATGTAGTAGTGCAGGACCGCCGGGATGATGCCCGCCGCGCCGTTCGTCGGGGCGGTGACCACCCGGCCGCCCGCCGCGTTCTCCTCGTTCACGGCCATCGCGTAGAGCGTGATCCACTCCATCGCCAGCGCCGCCGGCTCACCCTCGGAGCGCAGCTTGCGGGCCGTGTTCGCGGCGCGGCGGCGGACCTTCAGGCCGCCGGGCAGGATGCCCTCGCGGGACATGCCGCGCGAGACGCACGCCTGCATGACGCGCCAGATTTCCAGGAGACCCTCGCGGATCTCCTCCTCCGTGCGCCAGGCCTTCTCGTTCTCCAGCATCATCGCGGAGATCGACAGGCCGGTCTCCTTCGCCAGGCGCAGCAGCTCGTCGCCCGTGCGGAAGGGGTACTTCAGGACCGTGTCGTCCGGGACGATCGGGTTCTCGCCCGCCACCGCGTCCTCGTCCACCACGAAGCCGCCGCCTACCGAGTAGTACGTCTTCTCCAGGACGAGCGCGCCCTCGGCGTCGTACGCGAAGACCGTCATGCCGTTGGCGTGGTACGGCAGCGCCTTACGGCGGTGCAGGATCAGGTCCTTGTCGAAGTCGAACGGGATCTCGTGCGCGCCGAGCAGATTGATCCGGGCACTCGACTTGATCCGCTCGAACTCCTCGTCCGCCGTCTCCACGTTCACCGTGCGCGGAGAGTTGCCCTCCAGGCCGAGCAGGACCGCCTTCGGCGTGCCGTGGCCGTGGCCCGTCGCGCCGAGCGAGCCGTACAGCTCGGCCCGTATCGACGCCGTGTGCGCGAGGAGTCCCTCGTTCTTCAGCCGGCGGGCGAACATCCGGGCCGCGCGCATCGGGCCCACCGTGTGGGAGCTGGACGGGCCGATGCCGATCGAGAACAGGTCGAAGACCGAGATGGCCACGGGGAACTCCTTGTGGGGGTGGCTGACGCCGTTGTCTGCCGGGGTGGTGCAGAACGGAGCAGGAAACAGAGCGGGAAGGGCGGAAAGGGGTGGGGCACCGCGCTCACTGTCCAGTGTGCGCGGTGCCCCGGAGCTTCGTACGAACAAAAGGGTACGAAATTACTTCAGGCCGGGGTACAGCGGGTGCTTCTCCGCCAGCGCGACGACCCGGGCCTTCAGGGCGTCCACGTCGGAGCCGGGCTTCAGGGTCTCCGCGATGATGTCGGCGACCTCGGTGAAGTCCTCGGTGCCGAAACCGCGGGTGGCGAGCGCCGGCGTACCGATGCGCAGACCCGAGGTGACCATCGGCGGCCGCGGGTCGTTCGGGATCGCGTTCCGGTTGACCGTGATGCCGACCTCGTGGAGCCGGTCCTCGGCCTGCTGGCCGTCCAGCTCGGAGTTCCGCAGGTCGACCAGGACCAGGTGCACGTCCGTGCCGCCGGACAGGACCGAGACGCCGTGCGCGGTGACGTCGTCCTGGACCAGGCGCTCGGCGAGGATCCGGGCGCCGTCCAGCGTGCGCTGCTGGCGCTCCTTGAACTCCTCCGAGGCCGCGATCTTGAAGGAGACGGCCTTGGCCGCGATCACGTGCTCCAGCGGGCCACCCTGGAAACCGGGGAAGACCGAGGAGTTCAGCTTCTTCGCGAACTCCTTCTTCGCGAGGATGACGCCGCCGCGCGGGCCGCCGAGCGTCTTGTGCGTGGTCGAGGTGACCACGTCCGCGTGCTCGACCGGGTTCGGGTGCAGGCCGGCCGCGACCAGACCCGCGAAGTGGGCCATGTCGACCCACAGGTACGCCTCGACCTCGTCGGCGATCCGGCGGAACTCGGCGAAGTCCAGCTGACGCGGGTAGGCGGACCAGCCCGCGATGATGACCTTGGGGCGGTGCTCCTTGGCGAGGCGCTCGACCTCCGCCATGTCGACCAGACCGGCCTCGTCCACGTGGTACGCGACCACGTTGAACTGCTTGCCCGAGAAGTTCAGGCGCATGCCGTGGGTCAGGTGACCGCCGTGCGCCAGGTCCAGGCCCAGGATCGTGTCGCCGGGCTGGGCGATCGCGAAGAGCGCGGCCTGGTTCGCGGAGGCGCCGGAGTGCGGCTGGACGTTGGCGTACTCGGCGCCGAACAGGTCCTTGATCCGGTCGATGGCGATCTGCTCGGCCACGTCGACGTGCTCGCAGCCGCCGTAGTAGCGGCGGCCCGGGTAGCCCTCGGCGTACTTGTTGGTGAGGACCGAGCCCTGGGCCTCCATGACCGCGACCGGAGCGAAGTTCTCCGAGGCGATCATCTCGAGGGTGGACTGCTGGCGGTGGAGCTCGGCGTCGACGGCGGCGGCGACGTCCGGGTCCAGCTCGTGGAGAGGGGTGTTCAGAAGCGACATGAATCGGATCCCTGGGGTCTCGTTAGCCGGCGGAGAACGCGGAGTACTCGTCCGCGGTGAGCAGGTCGTCCGGCTCACCGGTGACGCGCACCTTGAACAGCCAGCCGCCCTCGAACGGAGCGCTGTTCACCAGCGACGGGTCGTCCACCACGTCCTGGTTGGCGGCCACGACCTCGCCGGTCACCGGCGCGTACAGGTCGCTCACGGACTTGGTCGACTCCAGCTCGCCGCAGGACTCGCCCGCGGTGATGGTGTCGCCGACCGCGGGGAGCTGGGCGAAGACGACGTCACCGAGCGCGTTGGCCGCGAACTCCGTGATGCCGACCGTCGCGACGCCGTCCTCGGCGACCGACAGCCACTCGTGCTCCTTGGTGTAGCGCAGCTGCTGGGGGGTGCTCATGTCGTGATTCTCCTGGATCGAGGGAGTGCTGGTGTACGCGGGTCTTACGGGATGAGACGCGGGGCGAGACGTTCCGGCGTGGGAAACGTCACTTCTGGCGCTTGTAGAACGGCAGCGCCACGACCTCGTACGGCTCGTGGGTGCCGCGGATGTCCACACCTACACCCTGCGTACCGGGCTCGGCGTGCGCCGCGTCCACGTATGCCATCGCGATCGGCTTACCGAGGGTGGGCGACGGGGCGCCCGAGGTGACCTCGCCGATGACCTCGCCGCCGGCGACGACCGCCATGCCGGCGCGCGGGACGCGGCGGCCCTCGGCGATCAGCCCGACGAGCTTGCGCGGCGGGGCGGTCTCGGCGCGCTCGGCGGCCTTCTCCAGGGCATCGCGCCCGACGAAGCGGCCCTCGTTCGTCGTCTTCTCGAACTTCACGACCCGGCCGAGGCCCGCGTCGAACGGGGTGAGCGAGGTCGTCAGCTCGTGCCCGTACAGCGGCATGCCCGCCTCCAGGCGGAGCGTGTCACGGCAGGACAGGCCGCAGGGGATCAGACCGACCGGCGCGCCCGCCTCGGTCAGCGCCCGCCAGACGCCCTCGGCGTGCTCGGGCTTCAGGAACAGCTCGAAGCCGTCCTCGCCGGTGTAGCCGGTACGGGCGATCAGCGCGGGCACCCCGGCGACCGTGCCCGGGAGGCCGGCGTAGTACTTCAGCCCGTCCAGGTCGGCGTCGGTGAGGGACTTCAGGATGCCGGGGGACTCCGGTCCCTGGACGGCGATCAGGGCGTACGCGTCGCGGTCGTCGCGGACCTCGGCGTCGAAGCCCTCGGAGCGCGCCACGAGCGCGTCGAGGACGATCTGCGCGTTGGAGGCGTTGGCGACCACCATGTAGTGAAAAGACTCAGCCTCGCGCTCCTGGAGCCGGTACACGATCAGGTCGTCGAGGATGCCGCCGTCCTCCTGGCAGATGTGCGTGTAGCGCGCGCGGCCCACACCCACCGTGGAGATGTTGCCCACCAGCGCGAAGTCGAGCAGCTCGACGGCCTGCGGCCCGGTGACGGTGATCTCGCCCATGTGGGAGAGGTCGAAGAGGCCGGCCTTGGTGCGGACGGCGTTGTGCTCGTCGCGCTCGCTGGCGTAGCGCAGCGGCATGTCCCAGCCGGCGAAGTCGGTCATGGTCGCGCCCAGGGAACGATGCAGGGCCAGGAGGGGAGTGCGGCGCGCAGCGCCTTCGTCTGGGGCGGTGGCGGGCGACGGGTGGGCGGTCGGACGGGGGGCAGACGTGCTCATGGTGTGGCTCCCGGATCCCAAGGGCGGAAAACATGACGGGCGAGGACGTCCTCCCCATCTGTCATGGAACCTGAGAGGTTCACCGAGAGCATCTCGTCACCGAGAGGTCGGCTTGCACCTTGGGTGGGAACGCCACGGAGGCGTCCCGCTTTTCAGATCTGCCTCATCCACGCGGTACGGGGCCTGAGAGATTCAAGGGAGGGTCTTGCTCCTTCGGCGCCCGGGGCCCACCGTGGTGGGTTCCGGGACTCTCCCGCGCGGATTCGAGCGGCCGGTATGAGGTTGTGTGCGCTTGGCGCGCACATCATTGCATGCGGTGTCCGATCGGCAAATCGCTTGTCACTGATTACCCCTTCTTTACACTTTGTGGGCAGGGGGGTCCCAGGGACCCGACAGGGGGAGAGACGATGACGTTCCAGCACAGCGGCGCCTACGCCACGGGTGCGGGGATACCGGCCCAGCGCGCCCGCGCCCGGACCCGAAGGCGTCGCTCGGCCGTGCCCCTGCTCCGAGACCTGCGCGAGCGCGGCGGCCGCGGCCCCCGGACGCTCGCCTTCACCGCGGGCGACCTCGTGGTGGTCTCCGGGCTGCCCGGAAGCGGCAAGTCGACGCTGATGCGCCGCGCCGCCGACGGCCTCGGCATCGACTCCCAGGACGCCCGCGAGCGCTGGGAGGGCCGGCTGCCCGCCTTCCTGCCGTACGCCGTCTACCGCCCGCTGGCCCGGATCGCCCACTACGCCGGGCTGCGCCGCGCCCTGCGCGCCGGGCGGAGCGTCGTCGTCCACGACTGCGGCACGCAGTCCTGGGTGCGGAACTGGCTGGCCCGCGAGGCCCGCCGCCGGGGCCGCGCGCTCCATCTGATCCTGCTCGACGTCACGCCCGACACGGCCCGCGCGGGCCAGCACGCGCGGGGCCGGGGCGTCTCGGGGTACGCCTTCGCCCGCCACCGCCGGGCCGTCGGCCGGCTCCTCGGCTCGGTCGAGTCAGGCCGCCTGCCCCGAGGCTGTGCCTCGGCGACCCTGCTCGACCGGGACGCCGCCGGCGCCCTGCGGACGATCGCCTTCCGCTCCGCTCACTGAACCCTTCACCGAGCCCCTCACGAGCCCTTCACTGAGCCCTTTTGGCCACGGGGGTGCCAGGGCGGCGTTAGGGTTCTGCCCCGAGGGCGTCGTGACCAGGGCGCGCGAGAAGGGGAAACGGGAACCGTGGACGTTACGTGGCCGGGCAACGAGCTCGAAGAGGTCCTGGCGGCCTCGCTCGGCAACCCCTCCGCCGGAGGCCGCCTCGTCGAGGTCCTCGGCCGCAGCCCCGTCTGGGTGCCGCTGCCCAACGGCGGCAGCCCGGAGAGCCGGGACCTCGATCTGCCGACGATGGAGATCGACGGCCTGCCGTACGTCCCCGTCTTCAGCTCCGAGCAGCAGTTCCTGGCCTGCGTCGGCAGCCACATGTCGTTCACCGTGGCCCCCGCCCGTGACTTCGCCCGCGGCCTGCCGCCGCAGCTCGGCATCGCCGTCAACCCCGGCGGCACCGTCGGCGCCCCGCTGCCCCCGCCCGCCGTCGCCGAGCTCTGCCGCGTCGGCCGCACTCCGCTGGACGGCCCCGCGACCGGCGGCCGGGTCCGGCTCTTCGAGCCCGACTGGCAGGACGACCCCGTCGACTTCCTCTCCGCCGCCTCCGCCGAGTTCGAGGCCACCGGCGTCGTCCGCTCCGCCCGGCGCGCCCTGGCCAGCGTCGAGGGCACCGAACCCGCCCTGTTCGTCGGCGTCGAGCTCGTCGCCTGGGACGGCGTCGACCGGAACGCCCCGCTCGACGCCCTCGGCCGCGCGCTCGGCCGGGTCGAGGTGGCCTGGCCGGTCAACCTCATCCTGCTCGACGTCGCACAGGACCCGGTGGGCGAGTGGATGCTGGAGCGGGTGCGCCCCTTCTTTCAGCGGGCCTCCCTGTAACTAAGCTGGTGCGGTCGGTGGACGGAAGAGGGGCGGGAACCAGGGTGAGCGCGTCAGGCACCGCTGCGACCGGACAGGTCGAGCACATGCTGCGCCAGGTGGCACCCGGACGCTACGACGCGTACGAGCAGCTGCTGCACGCCCTCGGCGACGGCAGCCTCTGGATGCTGCTCTGGCAGGGCACGCCCGGATCGCCCGACGCCCAGTACGGCCACATGGAGATCGACGGCTTCGGGTACGCCCCGTGCGTCACCTCCGCCCAGGAGCTCGCCGTATCCGGCTGGAACCGCGCCCACGAGCTGGTCACCGGCCGTGAGATCGCCCGCTCGCTCTACCCCGACCGGGTGGGCGTCTGGCTCAACCCGCACGACGCGAACGGTGGCGTCGGCATCCCCTGGGCCGACCTCCGCCGGATCGCCACCGGTCTCGACCGGATGCCGGCCGGACCCCTGCGGCTCTCCGAGCCGGCCCTGGAAATCCCCCAGTTCTACGCCCTGCTGACCCAGAACGCCCATCGCACCCCGGCCGTACGGGCGCTGCGCCGGGCCTGGGTGCAGCCCGCGCTCGGCTCCCCGTACCTCGCCATCGGTCTCGACCTGTACGACACCTCCGCCGCCTCGGTCGAGTCGGTGCGCGCGATGATGCGCCAGTCGGTGTCCGCCGTCCCCGACGGCCTGCCCGTCTCGACGGTCGCGATGGCGGACACGTACGACCCGGTCGCGATGTGGCTGCGGGCCAACGCGCGGCCCTTCTACGACCGCGACGCGCACGCCGCCCCGCACGCGGCCCCGCCCGCCTCCGGCTACGGCTATCCGCCGGCCGTGCCCCGGACGTACTGATACGTCCCTTCCGTCACCCCAATTCACTCCTGCCATGCAGGAGTTGGGGGAGATGTCCGTTCTGGCCGAATAGTGGGTGAGATGGTCCGCTGAAAGGATCACAGAGTCCGGATAACGGAAGGCAACGAACCGCATCACGGTTGAGCAAACATTCACCGTGAGGGCTGGCGGGTGATCGCGAACACATTGAAGACTCCCCGGAACACCGGGCGTTCGGCCTCCTGGCCGGTGCCCCGCAGTTGTTCCACCGAGCCGCTACCCGCGGCGGGCAAGGGCCGGCTACCGGCGGCCGAGAGGGGTCCTCACCACGATGACGGCACCACTGCACGAGACGAGTGCGGCCGAGTCGACCGCCGCCGTCGATGCCGTGCCCCCGGCGCCGCCGGGCACGGCGATCGAGGGACGTTCCCCCTGGCAGATCGCCTGGACCAGGCTCAAGCGTGACAAGCTCGCGCTGGCCGGCGGCGCGATCGTGATCTTCCTGGTCGTCGTCGCGCTCCTCGCGCCCGTCATCGTGGGCCTGCTCGGACACCCGCCGGACGAGTTCCACGAGGACCAGATCGACCCGCTCTTCGGCACGCCGATCGGCTCCTACGGCGGCATCAGCTCCGACTTCCTGCTCGGCGTCGAGCCGGTCAACGGCCGCGACGTCTTCAGCCGCATCGTCTACGGGGCCCGGATCTCGCTGCTCGTCGCCTTCCTCGCGGCGATGTTCGCGGTCGTCCTCGGCACGATCCTCGGCATCGTCGCCGGCTACTTCGGCGGCTGGGTCGACGCGGCGCTCAGCCGCGTCATGGACGTCATGCTCGCCTTCCCGCAGCTGCTCTTCACCATCGCCCTGGTCTCCGTGCTCCCCAACGAGCTGCTCGGCTTCTCCGGTTCCGGGGTCCGCATCGGCGCGCTGGTGGTCGTGATCGGCTTCTTCGGCTGGCCCTACGTCGGCCGGATCGTCCGCGGCCAGACCCTCTCGCTGCGCGAGCGCGAGTACGTGGACGCCGCCCGCAGCCTGGGCGCCGGCCGCCTCTACATCCTGCGCCGGGAGCTGCTGCCCAACCTGATCGCCCCGATCATGGTCTACGCGACCCTCATGATCCCCACCAACATCCTCACCGAAGCGGCCCTCAGCTTCCTCGGCGCGGGTGTGAAGCCGCCCACCGCCTCCTGGGGCCAGATGCTGTCGACGGCCATCTCCACCTATGAATCGGACCCCCTGTTCATGGTGATCCCCGGCCTCGCGATCTTCATCACCGTTCTGGCGTTCAACCTCTTCGGCGACGGCGTGCGTGACGCGCTCGACCCGAAGGCCGCTCGCTGACCACCCTCAGCCACGTCCCCGATCGCCCGCACGCCCTACAGACCCGCCCCTGCCGCTGTTGACAGGAGGCAATCAACACCGGCGGACCGCCGTGACAACGGCGGCCGCCACTATTCCGGAGGTTGCGAGACCATGACTCTGAACAGCTCTTCGCGGCGCAGAATCGCCGCCGGCGCTCTCCTCGCCGCGGCCACGATGGTCGTCACCACCGCGTGTGGCGGCGGCAGCGGCGACGACAAGAGCAAGACCGGCGCACCCGGCTTCAACGCCGCGGTGAACAAGGTCGCCAACGCCTCCGACAAGAAGGGCGGCGAGCTGAAGTTCATCGGCTCGCAGGAGGCCGACTCGTGGGACCCGCAGCGCGGCTACTACGGCTTCGTGTGGGACTTCGCCCGCTACTACACGCGCCAGCTGATCTCCTTCAAGGCCGAGCCGGGTGCCGCCTCCACCGAGCTGGTCTCCGACCTCGCCACCGACACCGGCAAGGTCTCGCCCGACGGCCTCACCTACACCTTCACGCTGAAGGACGGGGTCACCTGGGAGGACGGCAAGCCGATCACCTCCAAGGACATCAAGTACGGCATCGAGCGCATCTGGGCCCAGGACGTCATCTCCGGCGGCCCGATCTACCTCCAGCAGGTCCTCGACCCGAAGATGGAGTACAAGGGTCCCTACAAGGACACCACCCCGGACAAGCTCGGCCTGAAGGCGATCGAGACCCCGGACGACAAGACCATCATCTTCAAGCTGCCGGTCGCCAACGGTGACTTCCTGCAGATGCTGGCCATGCCGGCCGCCTCCCCGGTCCGCCAGGACAAGGACACCAAGGCCCAGTACGGCCTGAAGCCCTTCTCCTCCGGCCCGTACAAGTGGAAGTCGTACACCCCCAACAAGTCGATGCTGCTCGTCCGCAACGACAAGTGGGACGCCAAGACGGACACCATCCGCAAGGCGCTGCCGGACAAGATCAGCGTCAAGTTCACCACCAACGCCGACGACATGGACAACCGTCTGGTCGAGGGCGAGTACGACCTCGACATCAACGCCACCGGCGTCGGTGCCGCGGCCCGTGCGAAGGTGCTCCAGCAGCACAAGGAGAACGCGGACAACCCGCAGACCGGCTTCATCCGTTACGCGGTCTTCCCGCAGACGGTCATCGACAACGTCGAGTGCCGCAAGGCGATCATCTACGCGGCCGACTCCAAGTCCCTCCAGACCGCCCGTGGTGGCCCGCAGGCCGGTGGCGACATCGCCTCCAACATGCTGCCGCCGGCGATCAAGGGTGCCGACCCGAAGGCCGACCCGTACGGCAAGCTGGCCGGCCAGCCGGACCTCACCAAGGCCAAGGAGGCGCTGGCCAAGTGCGGTAAGCCGAACGGCTTCAAGACCACCATCGCGGTCCGCAACAACAAGAAGATCGAGATCGCGACCGCCGAGTCCCTCCAGCAGTCGCTGAAGGCCGTCGGCATCGACGCCCAGATCGACCAGTTCGACGGCGCCCAGACCTCCGGCATCATCGGTTCGCCGAAGGTGGTCAAGGAGAAGGGCTACGGCATCATCATCATGGGCTGGGGCGCCGACTTCCCGTCCGGCCAGGGCTTCCTGCAGCCGCTGGTCGACGGCCGCTTCATCCTCCAGAGCGGTAACAACAACTTCTCGGAGCTGAACGACCCGTCGGTCAACAAGCTCTTCGACGACGCGCTGAAGGAGACCGACCCGGCCAAGGCCGGCGAGCTCTACAAGCAGATCAACACGAAGGTCTCGGACGCGGCGGTCTACCTGCCCTTCACGCACGAGAAGAACATCATCTGGCGCTCCTCGCGACTGACCAACGTCTACACGGCCGACGCCTACAACGGCCGCTACGACTACGCGTCGCTCGGCGTCATGAAGTAACTGCCAGAGTCAATCCACCCGCTCCAACGGCGCACCACCCGCCGCTAGGTCCGAAGGGCAGGTGATGGCCGCCCACGGCGGCCGGGGAAACCGATCGGGATCCCCGGCCGCCGGTCGGCCGACCGCATGCTTGCATATCTCCTCCGACGGCTGTTCGCCGTCGCAGTGATGCTGATGGTCGTCACCCTGGCGACGCTCAGCATCTTCTTCCTCATCCCCAAGATGACCGGCAGCGACCCTGCCGCGATGTTCGTCGGCAAGCAGGCGGATCCGGCTTCCATCGAAGCTGTCCGACAGAAGCTGGGCCTGGACGAGCCGATCCTGGTGCAGTTCTGGGAGTTCGTCTCCGGCATCTTCGTCGGCCGTGACTACACCGGCGGAGGCAGCACCATCCAGTGCGAGGCACCCTGCTTCGGGTACTCGTTCCGTACCGAGCAGGCCGTCTCGACGATGCTCGTCGACGCGTTCCCCGTCACCATCTCCATGGTCCTCGGCGCCGCCGTGCTGTGGCTGGTCATGGGCGTCTCGACCGGTGTGATCTCCGCGCTCAAGCGGGGCACCATCGTCGACCGCGCCGCGATGGTCACGGCCCTCGCCGGCGTCTCGCTCCCCATCTTCTTCACCGCCATGCTGGCGATGCTGATCTTCCGTACCCAACTGGGCTGGCTGAACGCCTCGTACGTGCCGATCGGCGAGTCCTTCGGCAGCTGGTTCGGCGGACTGCTGCTGCCCTGGATCACCCTCGCCTTCCTCTACGCGGCGATGTACGCGCGGCTCACCCGCGCCACCATGCTGGAGGTCCTCGGCGAGGACTACATCCGTACGGCACGGGCCAAGGGTCTGCCGGAGCGGGTCGTGCTCGGCAAGCACGCCATGCGCTCCACGATGACCCCCATCCTGACCATCTTCGGCATGGACCTCGGCGCCCTCGTCGGCGGCGCGATCCTGACCGAGACCGCGTTCAACCTCCAGGGTCTCGGCTGGATGGCGATCAAGGGCGTCAGCGAGCGCGACCTGCCGCTGATCATGGCGGTCACGCTGATCACCGCCGCCGCCGTCGTCATCGCCAACCTCGTGGTGGACCTTCTGTACGCGGTGATCGACCCCCGAGTGAGGCTCGCATGACGGACAAGCTGACCAAGACCGGCGCGGCGCTCGGCGAGCCGGTCGCCGCCGGGAACGCCCCGTCCGACGCCTTCCTCGACGTCCGCGACCTGAAGATCCACTTCCCGACCGACGACGGTCTGGTCAAGTCCGTCGACGGGCTCAGCTTCCAGCTGGAGAAGGGCAGGACCCTCGGCATCGTGGGCGAGTCCGGCTCCGGCAAGTCGGTGACCTCGCTCGGCATCATGGGCCTGCACACCGTCGGCCAGTACGGCCGGCAGAAGGCGCGGATCTCGGGCGAGATCTGGCTGAACGGCCGCGAGCTGCTCTCGGCCGACCCCGAAGAGGTCCGCAGGCTGCGCGGCCGCGACATGGCGATGATCTTCCAGGACCCGCTGTCCGCGATGCACCCGTACTACTCGGTCGGCGCGCAGATCGTGGAGGCGTACCGGGTCCACCACCCGGTCGACAAGAAGACCGCGAAGAAGCGGGCCGTCGAGCTCCTCGACCGGGTCGGCATCCCGGAGCCGGCCAAGCGCTTCTCGAACTACCCGCACGAGTTCTCGGGCGGTATGCGCCAGCGCGCGATGATCGCGATGGCGCTGGTCAACAACCCCGAACTGCTCATCGCGGACGAGCCGACCACCGCGCTCGACGTGACCGTGCAGGCGCAGATCCTCGACCTGATCCGGGACCTGCAGAAGGAGTTCGGCTCCGCGGTCGTCATCATCACGCACGACCTCGGCGTCGTCGCCGAGGTCGCCGACGACATCCTGGTGATGTACGGCGGCCGGTGCGTGGAGCGCGGACCGGCCGAGTCGGTCTTCTACGAGCCGCAGCACCCGTACACCTGGGGCCTGCTGGGCTCGATGCCGAGGATCGACCGGGAGCAGACGGAACGCCTGATCCCGGTCAAGGGCAACCCGCCGAGCCTGATCAACATCCCGAGCGGCTGCGCGTTCAACCCGCGGTGCCCGTACGCGGACGTGCCCAAGGGCGGCATCACGCGCACCGAGCGCCCCGAGCTGAAGGAGACGGGCAGCCGCCACCACTCGGCGTGCCACATGTCGCGCGAGGAGCGGACCCGGATCTGGACCGAAGAGATTGCGCCGAAGCTGTGAGCGAAAACAAGAGCCTCAAGAGCACGGACCCTCTGCTGAGGGTCAATGGCCTGGTGAAGCACTTCCCGATCAGGAAGGGCCTGTTGCAGCGCCAGGTCGGGGCGGTCAAGGCGGTCGACGGCATCGACTTCGAGGTGTACCCGGGGGAGACCCTCGGCGTCGTCGGCGAGTCGGGCTGCGGCAAGTCGACGATGGGCCGGCTGATCACGCGGCTGCTCGAACCGACGGGCGGCACGGTCGAGTTCGAGGGCGTGGACGTCTCGCACCTGGGTGTGGCGAAGATGCGCCCGCTGCGCCGCGACATCCAGATGATCTTCCAGGACCCGTACGGCTCGCTGAACCCGCGCCACACGGTGGGCTCGATCGTCGCAGCGCCTTTCAAGCTCCAGGGCGTGGACCCGGAAGGCGGCGTGAAGAAGGAGGTCCAGCGCCTGCTGGGCCTGGTAGGCCTGAACCCGGAGCACTACAACCGCTACCCGCACGAGTTCTCGGGCGGCCAGCGGCAGCGCATCGGCATAGCGCGAGCACTGGCTCTGAAGCCGAAGCTGGTGGTCGCGGACGAGCCCGTCTCAGCCCTGGACGTCTCGATCCAGGCACAGGTGGTGAACCTCCTGGACGACCTCCAGGAGGAGCTGGGCCTCACGTACGTGATCATCGCCCACGACCTGTCGGTGATCCGGCACGTCTCGGACCGGATCGCGGTGATGTACCTGGGCAAGATCGTGGAGCTGGCGGACCGCAAGTCCCTCTACACGTCGCCCATGCACCCGTACACCCGCGCCCTGATGTCGGCGGTCCCGATCCCGGACCCCCGCCGCAAGGGCGTGAAGAGCGAACGCATCCTCCTCAAGGGCGACGTCCCGTCCCCGATCGCCCCCCCGCCGGGCTGCCGCTTCCACACCCGCTGCTGGAAGGCGACGGAAGTCTGCAAGACGCAGGAACCCCCCCTCCTGGAACTCCGCCCGGGCCAACGCGTCGCGTGCCACCACCCGGAGAACGCGGACGGCGTGACGGTGCCGCAGGCGAGGGAGTCGGTAGAGGTGAAGGCCCCGGCGAAGCCTGCGGCGGCGGACCCCGCGGAGTCGCCGGAGTCGCCGGCGGAGCCCACCGAGGCGGACACCCCGGAGTCGCCGGCGGATCCCGCCGAGGCGGCCACCCCGGAGTCGTCAGCGACCCCGGCCGAGGCGGACACCCCGTCCAAGGACGACGCGCCGAAGGCGTGACTGCATGCGAGGCCCCCGCCGCCCGGCTGCCCGGGCGGGCGGGGGCCTCGCGGCGTGAAGGGGGCCGCAGGGCGGCTGCGCGCCGCGGAGCGTGGCGGCCCCGTCCGCGCCACCGGGGCGCCCGCACCCCGCGGCGCGAAGCTGCCGCGCAGGCCCACCGGCCCTGGTTCCGGCTCTGCCAGGGCCCGTCCGCGCCACCGGGGCGCCCGCACCCCCGCGGCGCGAAGCTGCCGCGCAGGCCCACCGGCCGGGGCCCCCGCCCCGCCGGCGCCCCGCCCGCTGCGGCGCGAAGGTGCCGCGTACCGGGGTTCGGGGTTCGGGGGCGGAGCCCCGGTCCCGTCAGGATTCCCACCCACCTGGGCCGCCCGGCAGCGCGTCGGCTCTGGCCAACCCGGCCAGGCCCGCTCCGTCGGCGCACTGCGGCGCGAAGCTGCCGCGCCGTGGGGTTCGGGGGCGGAGCCCCCGGTCCCGTCAGGGTTTCGGGAAGGGGTGGGGTGGGGGAGTTCGACGCCACCCACCTGCCGCGCAGGCCCACCGGCCCGGGCCCCCGCCTCGCCGGCGCCCCGCCCGCTGCGGCGCGAAGCTGCCGCGGACCGGGGTTCGGGGGCGGGGCCCGGTCCCGTCAGGGAGTTCCACGCCACCCACGCGCCGCGCAGGCCCACCGGCACCAGGCCCGCCACCCACCCACCGGCCCCGTCAGGCTCGCGCGCCCGCCCCGCCCGCGCACCCCCACCCCCGCCACCCGGCACAATTAGGCGGTGGTCCACGATCTCTTCAGTCCCGACGTACAGCACGCCCTCGACCTCGTCGGCATCTTCGTCTTCGCCATTTCCGGCGCCCTCCTCGCCGTCCGTAAGAACTTCGACGTCTTCGGCATCGCCGTCCTCGCCGAGGTCACCGCCCTCGGCGGCGGTCTCCTCCGCGACCTGATCATCGGCGCCGTACCCCCCGCCGCCTTCACCGATCTCGGCTACTTCCTCATGCCGCTCGTCGCCACCGTCCTCGTCTTCTTCCTCCACCCCGAAGTCGAGCGCACCCAGACCGCCGTCAACGTCTTCGACGCCGCCGGCCTCGGCCTCTTCTGTGTCTCCGGCACCATCAAGGCGTACGAATACGGCCTCGGTCTCACCTACTCCGCCGTCCTCGGTCTCGCGACCGCCGTCGGCGGCGGTGTCCTGCGCGACGTACTCGCCAACGAGGTCCCCTCCCTCCTCCGCTGGGACCGCGACCTCTACGCCGTGCCCGCCATCGTCGGCGCCACGATGGTCGCCCTCTGCATCCGCTTCGACGCCCTCAACGCGTACACCAGCGGCGCCGCCGTCCTCACCGCCTTCGTTCTCCGCCTCCTCGCCATGCGCTACCACTGGCGCGCGCCCCGTGCCTGGAACCGCCGTTCCTCCGCCCGCGAGGAGCCCGAAAAAGCTACCGCTCAGTAGCTTCCTGCGGTACCGTCGGAACCATGAGCACGAGCATCGAGACGACGACGGTCGGCACGGACGCGGGGACCAGCGAGTTCGACCGCGACACCGCCGTCACCCTCCGCGCCCCCGGCGTCTACGACGCCGACCTCTCCGCCGGCTGGACGATCATCAGCGCCGTCAACGGCGGCTACCTCCTCGCCCTGCTCGGCCGCGCCCTCGGCGACCACCTCCCGCACCCCGACCCCTTCACGATCTCGGCGCACTACCTCACGCCGTCCGTGCCGGGCCCGGCGGTGATCCGTACGGAGACCGTCCGCACCGGCCGCACGCTCTCCACCGGCCAGGCGTCCCTCTTCCAGTACGCCGAGGACGGCACCGAGGTCGAGCGCATCCGCGTCCTCGCCTCCTACGGCGACCTCGACGCGCTCCCCGACGACGTCCGCACCTCCGCCACGCCGCCCGCCATCGCGCCGATCGACCAGTGTTTCGGCCCCGCCGACGGCCCCCGCCCGCCGATCCCCGGCTCCAGCGCCATCACCGACCGCCTCGCGATCAAGCTCGACCCGGCCACCGTCGGCTGGGCGATCGGCGCGCCGTCCGGGAAGGGCGAGATGCGCGGCTGGTTCGCCCTCGCCGACGGCCGCGAGCCCGACGCGCTCTCCCTGCTGCTCACCGTCGACGCGCTCCCGCCGACCTCCTTCGAGCTGGGCCTCAAGGGCTGGACCCCGACCGTCGAACTGACGACGCACGTCCGCTGCCGCCCCGCCCCCGGCCCGCTGCGCGTCGCCATCACCACCCGCAACCTCGCCGGCGGCTTCCTGGAGGAGGACGCCGAGGTCTGGGACAGTGCGGACCGCCTGGTCGCCCAGTCCCGCCAACTCGCCCGCGCACCCCGGGGCTGACGTCCGACCGGGCGGGGGCGCGTCGGGTGGACCGCGACCGCGAGTCCCCGCCACCCGTGGCGTAAACAGGCCAGGCAGCCGAGGTGCGGAACCCGCCTCGTAGAATCAAGAAACCATGGCTTACCTCGACCACGCCGCGACCACGCCCATGCGCCCCGAGGCGATCGAGGCGATGACCGCCCAGCTCGCCGTCACCGGCAACGCCTCCTCCCTGCACGCGGCCGGGCGGCGCGCCCGGCGGACCGTCGAGGAGGCCCGGGAGACCCTCGCGGCCGCCCTGGGCGCGCGGCCCAGCGAAGTCGTCTTCACCTCCGGTGGCACCGAGGCCGACAACCTCGCCGTGAAGGGCCTGTACTGGGCCCGCCGCGACGCCGACCCGGCCCGCACCCGCGTCCTCGCCAGCCCCGTCGAGCACCACGCCGTCCTCGACGCCGTCGACTGGCTCGCCACGCACGAGGGCGCCACCGTCGAGTACCTCCCGGTCGACCGGTACGGTCGCGTCCACCCCGACACCCTGCGCGAGGCCATCGCCCGCGAGCCCGAGAGCGTCGCGCTTGCCACCGTCATGTGGGCGAACAACGAGATCGGCACCATCATGCCGATCCGCGAACTCGCCGACGCGGCCCGCGAGTTCGGTATCCCCCTGCACTCCGACGCGGTCCAGGCCTTCGGTCAGGTCCCGGTCGACTTCGCCGCCTCCGGCCTCGCCGCGCTGACCGTGTCCGGCCACAAGATCGGCGGCCCGTACGGCATCGGCGCACTGCTCCTCGGCCGTGAGTACAGCCCCGTACCCGTGCTGCACGGCGGCGGCCAGGAGCGCCACGTCCGCTCCGGCACCCTGGACGCGCCCGCCATCGCCGCGTTCGCCGTCGCCGGCCGGCTCGCCGCCGAGCACCGCGAGGAGTACGCCCGCGAGGTCGGCGCCCTGCGCGACGAGCTGGTGGCGGCCGTCCGCGCCGCCGTCCCCGACGCGATCCTCGGCGGCGACCCGGTCGACCGGCTCCCCGCCAACGCCCACTTCACCTTCCCCGGCTGCGAGGGCGACTCCCTGCTGCTGCTCCTCGACGCCCAGGGCATCGAGTGCTCCACGGGCTCCGCCTGCACCGCGGGCGTCGCCCAGCCCAGCCACGTCCTGCTCGCCGTCGGCACGGACCCCGACCTCGCCCGGGGCACCCTGCGCTTCACCCTCGGCCACACGTCCACGAAGGAGGACGTGGCGGCCGTCGCGCAGGCCATCGGCCCGGCGGTGGAACGGGCGAGGACCGCCGGCCTCATGTGAGGCCCCCGTCGAAGCCCTGGCCCTACGCCGGCTTCTTCGACGCCTCCCGCACCAGCTTCATGTACCGGTCCCAGTCCCAGTGCGGACCCGGGTCCGTGTGGTCCGTCCCCGGCACCTCCACGTGCCCGATGATGTGCTCCCGGTCGACGGGTATCCCGTACCGCGCGCAGATCCCGGCCGTCAGCCGCGCAGACGACGCGTACATCGCCGCCGTGAAGTCCTGCGGACGGTCGACGAAGCCCTCGTGCTCGATGCCGACGCTCCGCTCGTTCATGTCCCGGTTCCCGGCGTGGAAGGCCACGTCGAGCTCGCGGATCATCTGTGCCACATGACCGTCCTTACGGACGACGTAGTGCGTGGCGGCGCCGTGCCCGGGGTTCTTGAAGACCTTCAGCGCGGTCGCGTAACTGCCCTGGACGACATGGATCACCACGCGGTCGATCGTGTAGTCGGCCGGCCGGTCGGCCCGCCGCCAGTTCGCCCGCGAGGCCGCCGTCCAGTCCGCGCCCTTGTGGTCGAGCTCGCCCTCCACCCGGTCCTGCTCCGTCCCGGGCAGCCGCCACCAGGCACGCCACAGTTCGTCGCGGGCCAGGACCGCCGTACCGAGGACGGCCGCGCCGCCGCCGAGCAGGACGGCTCGCCGCCCCACCCCCCGCTTCTTCTCGCTCCCCATGTGCAGGACAACGCTTACCCGCGCGACCGTGGTTCCCGGGCCCCGTACCCTGGTAGGGCTATGACTCAGACTCCCCAGCGCCGCCTCCGTGTCCTGGCCGCCATGTCCGGCGGCGTCGATTCCGCCGTCGCCGCCGCCCGCGCCGCCGAAGCCGGCCACGACGTGACCGGCGTCCACCTCGCGCTCTCGGCGAACCCGCAGTCCTTCCGTACAGGTGCGCGCGGCTGCTGCACCATCGAGGACTCCCGGGACGCCCGCCGGGCGGCCGACGTCATCGGCATCCCGTTCTACGTCTGGGACCTCGCCGAGCGCTTCCGCGAGGACGTCGTGGACGACTTCGTCGCGGAGTACGAGGCGGGCCGCACGCCCAACCCGTGTCTGCGCTGCAACGAGAAGATCAAGTTCGCCGCCCTGCTCGACAAGGCGCTCGCCCTCGGCTTCGACGCGGTCTGCACCGGCCACTACGCGACGGTTCAGCTGAACGAGGACGGTACGCGGGAGCTGCACCGGGCCTCCGACATGGCCAAGGACCAGTCGTACGTCCTCGGTGTCCTGGACGAGAAGCAGCTCGCGCACGCGATGTTCCCGCTGGGCGACACCCTCACCACGAAGGACGAGATCCGGGCGGAGGCGGAGCGGCGCGGGCTCGCGGTGGCGAAGAAGCCGGACAGCCACGACATCTGCTTCATCGCCGACGGCGACACCCAGGGCTTCCTGGCCTCCCGGCTCGGCCGGGCGGAGGGCGACATCGTCGACGAGTCGGGCACGAAGGTCGGCAGCCACGAGGGCGCGTACGGCTTCACCATCGGCCAGCGCAAGGGCCTGCGGATCGGCCACCCGGCGGCGGACGGCAAGCCGCGCTACGTCCTGGACATCTCGCCCGTGAACAACACGGTCACGGTCGGCCCGGTCGAGGCGCTCGACGTCACCGGCCTGACCGCGATCAAGCCCCGTTGGTGCGGCACGGCCCCCGAGGGCTCCGGCCGCTACACCGCCCAGCTGCGCGCCCACGGCGGCGAGACGGCGGTGACGGCGGGACTGACGGACGGCGAGCTGACGGTCACCTTCGACGAGCCGGTCCGGGGCGTGGCCCCGGGGCAGGCGATCGTGCTGTACGACGGCACGCGCGTGGTGGGCTCGGCGACGATCGCGACGACGGTACGGCGTACGACGGAGACGGAGACGGAGCCGGCGACGGCGTAAGGCCTGTTCTGTCGGCTCACTCCTCCTCGAAGAAGTCCTCCAGGACCGGCGCGAGGACGTGCGGGGCCACCAGGTGCGTCTGCCCCGTCAGGGTGCGGTGGCGGCCGCGGGGGAGGGCCGTCGAGACCGCCAGGGCCGCCCGGCGCGTCCGGGCCGGGCTCGCGCCGCCGTCGACGACCAGCACGCGCGCGTGGATCCGCCCGAGCCGCGCGGCCGGCACGGTCCCGTCGCCGAGGACGGCGTGGTCGTACGCGAGGGTGTGCGCGACGGACTCGAGCCGGGGCAGCCCCCGTACCGGCTCCGCGACGTCGGCGGCCTCCGCGAGGAACAGGTCGATGGCGGCGCCCCGCTGCCCCCGCTCAAGCAGCCCGGCCAGACGGCGCCGCCGCGCCGTGAACGTCTCACGGGCGCCGGCCTCCGCCGAGAACGGCGGCTCGAAGACCGACAGCCGGTCCACCGGCAGCCCGGCGACCACCCCGGCGAGCGCCAGCGCCCCACCCGACCCGATGCCGTGCACAAAGGCCTGGCTGCCGCCGACCTCGCCGATCAGGGCCTCCAGATCCTCGATCTCCCGCTGCACGTCGTACGGCCCGGTGTCACCGCTCCCGCCGCGCCCCCGCCGGTCGTACGTCACGACCGAGAAGCGCGGCGCGAGAAGGTCGGCCAGCGGCCGCTCCGTCTCGCCCGTGCACAGGGCGCCGCTCACCAGGATCACCGGCACCCCCTCCCCGCGCCGCTCGTACGCGATCCGCGTTCCGTCCGCGGACCTGACCCGCCCCCGGACCCTGCTGAGAGTGCCGCTCATCTCGTCCATGAGGGTGTTGACCGGAGCCGCTCCCGGAACTCATCGGCGTGGCACGGAAGTTCCCGAAAAAATCTTGAAAGTCGAGGTCAGGGGCGTCGAGGAGGCGGGGATACGGTGGGTGGCATGAACATCTGCGTCTTCCTCTCCGCCGCCGACCTCGACGAGCGCTACACCGCCCCCGCCCGCGACTTCGCCGAGCGTCTCGGCAAGGCGGGCCACACCCTGGTGTGGGGAGGCTCCGACTCCGGTCTGATGAAGGTCGTCGCCGACGGCGTCCAGGACGCGGGCGGCAGGCTCGTCGGCGTCTCCGTCGAGTTCCTCGCCGCGAAGGCGCGGCCGGGGGCGGACCAGATGGTCATCGCCAAGGACCTCGCCGAGCGCAAGGCCCTCCTGCTGGCCAAGTCGGACGCGATCGTGGTCATGGTCGGCGGCACCGGCACTCTCGACGAGGCCACCGAGGTCCTGGAGCTGCGCAAGCACGGCCAGCACACCAAGCCGGTGGTCCTGCTGAACACCGCAGGCTTCTACGACGGCCTGAAGGCCCAGTTCCACCGCATGGAGGACGAGGGCTTCCTACCGCTGCCCCTCACCGACCTGGTCTTCTTCGCCGAGGACGGCGTCTCCGCGCTCACGTACCTGGAGTCGAGCATGAGGTGAGTGCGTCAATGGCCCGTCTGCGTTCGCAATGCCCGCAGGATGGCTTTTGTGCATACGTGACCAGCCTGCCAGGGCTTGAGGGCGTTCCCGGGTATGGATAGCCTTCACAATCGCGTAGGCCGGGGCCACCTGCGCTAATCTCACGGTGCGCTGATGCGGAAAGCAGTTGAGCAACGGGGGGATCGTGTCGTATTCGGAGCGCTGGCAGGAACTGTTCGGACCGGCCGATGGGGGGCCGGCGATGAACCTCGCCTCGACGGCCCCGGAGCCCAGCACGGGGGGACCCGGCGCCGGGACGCTGCAGCACAGCGGTGGCCCCTGGACCAAGGCGTCCGGCACATCCGCCGACCTGCGCACGAGCACCGAGACCAGCCGTGTCGCCCTCGGCCGCGGCCACGAGGGGGTCTCCGCGGGGGCCACCGGATTCGCCTCGGCGGCCTCCCTCACGAGCGTGCTGAAGTCCTGGGAGGAGCGCCTCACGGCCGTACGGGACGAGTGCGATCAGCTCGAAGGCGCCCTGCTCAAGGTCGCCAAGGAGATGGGCGAGACCGACATCGCGGTTGAGCAGTCCCTCAAGCCCGCCGAGAAGGCAGAGGAGAAGCGGTGACCGGGACGGCACTCACCTGGCAGCAGCTCCGCGACCTCAAGGCGTCCGAGTTCGAGGACGCCGGCGACAAGTGGCACGAGGTCTCCGGCCGTTCCGACTCCGATCGGATCCGTGTCGATCGGGCCATGTCCGCCAAGCTCCGCGAGACCCAGGAGAGCGAGTCCGCCGAGGCGGCTCTCGGCAGGCTTCAGCGTCTGAGTCGCAACTTCGAGTACCTGCACAGCGAGTGCGGACTGATCCGTACGACCCTCAACGGCCTCGCGGCCGACCTGGCAGAGCCGCAGCGCCAGCTGAAGCAGGCCCTTGAGGACGCTGCGAGCCTGCAGCTCACCATCCACGAGGACGGCTCGGTCAGCTACCCGGCCGCCGAGGTCCAGGACCTGACGGGCGAGAAGAAGCAGGCCCCGGGCGGCACGGTCCAGGGCAGCGCGCGTCTCCCCCTGGAACCGCCAGGCTTCGGCGCCAACGGGCAGTCGCCGCTGTACCCGGGCTACTCGGGCTTCAAGCCCCTCAACCCGAACGCGGCGAAGGCCCAGGACGTGGCCGACCGTATCGCCAGGGCCGTGAGGTCTGCAGGCGAAATCGACGCGCGGTACGCGAAGACCCTGAACGGCCTCAAGGCGGAGAAGGGCCTGGACGTCACGGCAGCGACGTTGAAGGACGTGCGGGGCGACACCGCCGACGTACGGCACGCCGCGGGGGCCTACCTCGCCCGCGAGATCCCCGAAGACAAGTCGCCCGCCGAACGCAAGGCCTGGTGGGACGGCCTGTCGGAGGAGCAGCGCCAGGAGTATCTGAACGTCGCCCCGGACCTCATCGGTAACCTCGACGGCATCCCGTCGGTCGCGCGTGACGAGGCGAACCGCAACTACCTGCCGGTGCTGATGGACGACCTGGCGCGCGAGGGCGGCGACGAGGCGAAGACCAAGCTGGACGCGCTCCGGAAGATCGAGGACAAGCTGGACAGCCCGAGCAGGCCGCCGATGTTCCTGCTCGGCATCGGTGACGAGGGCAACGGCCGCGCGATCGTCGCGTACGGCAACCCGGACACCTCACGGAACGTGTCCGCGTACGTACCCGGCCTGGGCACGAAGCTCAACGGAGATTTCGTCGACGACACGATGAAGCGTGCTCTGGACACCGCGAAGGGTGCCCAGCGGTACGACAGATCGAGCGCGTCGATCGTATGGCTCGGTTACGACGCCCCACAGAACGTGGACGTCATGAGCACCGGTGACGCCAAGCGCGGAGCCCCCGCGTACAACAGCTTCATGTCGGGCCTCTCGGCCACGAACCAGAACGCGGACCCACATGTGACGGCCATCGGCCACTCGTACGGCTCGCTCACCGTGGGCACGGCGGCCAAGGAGAGTGGGGGGATTCCCGGTGTGGACGACGTCATTCTGCTCGGCAGCCCCGGTGTCGGCGTCGACAAGGCGGAGGACCTGGGCGTGGGCAAGGAACACGTCTATGTCGGTGCGGCGGACAACGACCCGGTCACCAAGCTGCCCTCGAAGCAGCAGAGCGCGGCCGGCTTCGCCGGTCTGCTGGCGGGCGGCCCCTTCGGTGCCTACATCGTGGGCGATATCGCCGACCAGGGTGATGACGACCTCTACTTCGGCAAGGACCCGGCCAGCAAGGCCTTCGGCGCGCAGCGTTTCGAAGTGGACGACGGGCCGCGCATGATCATGGACGGGGGTGGCTTCGACGCCCACTCCCAGTACTTCACACCCGAGAAGGACCAGGTGTCTGCAGACAACATCAGCCGTATCGTCTCCGGAGAGCTCAACCTCAAGACCGAGGAGTACAGGTGAGCCGACTGCGGCGAGTACTGCGCGTGGGCGTTTCGGTCGCCGTGGCGGCGGTGGTCTTCACCGCGTGTGGAGTACTGGGGGATGGACAAGGGACGACAGAGGGAAGAGGGGCTGCGGCGGCCATGGACATGCAAGGTGCGGCAGACCGTGCCGACGGGATGCTCAGCGCCACCGTCAAGGCGGTCGTGCCGGAGATCCAGTGGACGTTCGACACCACGACGACCGGAAGCTGTGACGTCACGCGGTACTGGACGGTGATGACCGTCATTTCCGACCAGCGGCGCGGCAACTTCCTCGGCGTGGTCGAGCGGTTCTGGACGCAGAGTGACTACAAGATCAAGTCGGTGAACCGGAGTAAGAGGACCCCCGCGATCTACGCCGTGTCGCCGGACGGCTTCGGCATCAGCCTCGTCTTCGGCGACAAGGGGCAGGCGTTCTTCGAGGTCACGTCACCCTGTGTGAGCAAGTCCGAAGTGGCCCCGCCGAAGACCCTGTCCAACGGCCCCGCCTACAACGACGTCGACATCCCCTACCCCAACGTCCGCTCCGACTTCTGGTCCGCCGAAACCCCCGTGTCGAGCCCCGCCGCCTCCCCCTGACCGCAGGTGGGACGATGGGCCCATGGCTACTCATGTGATCACCGGGGCGGGTTCCGGCATCGGGGCCGCGGTCGCCCGCAGGCTCCACGCGCGCGGGGACGATCTCGTGCTCCACGTGCGCGACGCCGGCCGGGCCAAGGAGCTCGCCGCCGAGTTCCCCGGCGCCCGGACCCTCGTCGGGGACCTCGCCGACCCCGACAAGCTCTCCTGGGCGTTCTCGCACCAGAGCCTGCCCGAGCGGGTCGACACCCTCCTGCACATCGCGGGCGTCGTCGACCTCGGCCCGGTCGGCGAGCTCACCCCCAAGACCTGGCGCCACCAGCTCAACGTCAACCTGATCGCTCCCGCCGAGCTGACCCGGCACTTCCTGCCCCAGCTCCGCGTCTCCCAGGGCCACGTGGTCTTCGTGAACTCCGGCGCCGGGCTCAACGCGCACGCCGAGTGGAGCGCCTACGCCGCCTCCAAGCACGGCCTGAAGGCGCTCGCCGACTCCCTGCGCCACGAGGAGCACGGCAACGGCGTGCGGGTCACCTCCGTCTACCCGGGCCGCACCGCGAGCCCGATGCAGGCGAAGGTCCACGCCCAGGAGGGCAAGGAGTACGACGCCTCCCGGTGGATCGACCCGGAGTCGGTCGCCACCGCCATCCTCACGGCCGTCGATCTGCCGCGCGACGCGGAGATCAACGACCTGACGGTCCGTCCGGGACGATAGGGACCGCCACCACCGTGACCGAGAACGAGAACTTCCCCTGGGGGCCCGCCACCGGCGTCGGCTCCCTGCCCGGTGGCGACGCCCGCGAGGCCGCCAAGACCGTCACCGGTTCCTTCGAGGACTTCCCCTTCCTCGCCGAACTGCCCGCGCGCGGCCCCGGCGCCGACATGATCGGCCGGACCATCGGCCTGCTGGTCGAGATGTACGCGCATGTGGAGCCGAGCGGATGGCGGGTCAGCGACCGGCCCGGCCGGGACACCCGGCGCGCCCGCTCCTGGCTCGGCGAGGACCTCGACGCCCTGGAGGAGTTCACCCAGGGCTACGAGGGCCCGCTCAAGGTCCAGGCCGTCGGCCCCTGGACCCTCGCCGCGGCCCTGGAGCTGCGCGGCGGCGAGGCCGCCCTCGGTGACCCCGGCGCCTGCCGGGACCTGGTGGGCTCCCTCGCCGAGGGCCTCCGCGCCCACCTCGCCGAACTCCGCAAGCGGATCCCCGGCGCCCGGCTCGTCCTCCAGCTCGACGAGCCCTCCCTCACCGCCGTCCTGCGCGGCCACGTCCGGACCGCCAGCGGGTACCGGACGTACCGGGCCGTCGACCGGCAGGTCGTGGAGACCGCCCTGCGCGAGGTGATCGCGGTCCACGACGGCCCGGTCGCCGTCCACTCCTGCGCCCCCGACGTGCCGTTCGGGCTGCTGCGGCGGGCCGGCGTCGACGCGGTCTCGTTCGACTTCGGGCTCCTCACCGAACGTGACGAGGAGCCGATCGGCGAGGCCGTCGAGTCCGGCACCAGGCTCTTCGTGGGCGTGGTGCCGTCCACCGACACGGCATTGTCCGACCCGGGCGGTAGCGTCATGGGTGTCAGGACGCTGTGGCGCAGGCTGGGGCTGAATCCGGGGACTCTCGCCGAGTCCGTCGTGGTCACCCCGACGTGCGGGCTCGCGGGCGCCTCGCCCGCGTACGCCCGGGCGGCCCTCGCCCACTGCGCCCGGGCGGCGAGATCGCTCGCGGACAACCCTGAGTGACAGGGTCGGAGCAACGGGAGGACGAGTAACGGTGGCAGTCGAACAGGGGGCCCTGCCCGCCGAGGCACGGGAGAAGCACGCGGGCCTGGCCGAGCAGGTCGAGGAGCACCGCTTCCGGTACTACGTGAAGGACCAGCCGGTCATCAGCGACGGCGAGTTCGACAAGCTCCTGCGTGCCCTGGAGGCGCTGGAGGAGGAGTACCCCGAGCTGCGCACGCCGGACTCGCCGACGCAGAAGGTCGCCGGGCAGTACGAAACGGAGTTCACCTCCGTCGAGCACCGGGAGCGCATGCTCTCCCTCGACAACGCCTTCGACGACCTGGAGCTGGCCGCCTGGGCCGAGCGGATCGCCCGGGACGTCGGCACCCCCGACTACCACCTGCTGTGCGAGCTCAAGGTCGACGGCCTCGCGGTCAACCTCACGTACGAGCAGGGCCGGCTGACCCGCGCCGCCACCCGTGGCGACGGCCGGACCGGCGAGGACATCACGCCCAACGTCCGTACGATCGCCGACATCCCGGACCGGCTGCACGGCGACCGCGTCCCCGACCTGGTCGAGATCCGCGGCGAGGTCTACTTCCCGATGGAGGCCTTCGAGGGGCTCAACGCCCGTCTGGTCGAGGCCGGCGACAAGCCCTTCGCCAACCCGCGCAACGCGGCGGCCGGTTCGCTCCGCCAGAAGGACCCGAAGGTCACCGCGACCCGCCCGCTCCGCATGGTCGTGCACGGCATCGGCGCCCGCGAGGGCTTCGCCATCGACCGCCTCAGCCAGGCGTACGACCTGCTGCGCGAGTGGGGCATGCCGACCGCCCGGCACAACAGGGTGGTCGACTCGCTGGCGGAGGTACGGGAGTTCATCGCGTACTTCGGTGAGAACCGGCACTCGGTGGAGCACGAGATCGACGGCGTCGTCGTCAAGCTGGACGAGATCCCGCTCCAGGGCCGGCTCGGCTCCACCGCGCGCGCCCCGCGCTGGGCCATCGCCTGGAAGTACGCCCCGGAGGAGGTCAACACCAAGCTGGTCGACATCAAGGTCGGCGTCGGCCGGACCGGCCGGGTCACCCCGTACGCCCAGGTCGAGCCGGTCACGGTGGCCGGCTCCGAGGTCGAGTTCGCCACCCTCCACAACCAGGAGGTGGTGAAGGCCAAGGGCGTCCTCATCGGCGACACGGTCGTGCTGCGCAAGGCCGGTGACGTCATCCCGGAGATCCTCGGCCCGGTGGCCGACCTGCGGGACGGCACCGAGCGGGAGTTCGTCATGCCCGCCGAGTGCCCCGAGTGCGGGACGGCGCTCAAGGCCATGAAGGTGGGCGACATCGATCTGCGCTGCCCGAACGCGCGGACCTGCCCCGCCCAGCTGCGCGAGCGGCTCTTCTATCTCGCCGGCCGCGAGTGCCTGGACATCGAGAACTTCGGCTCGGTGGCCGCCGCCGCGCTCACTCGCCCGCTGGAGCCGACCGAGCCGCCGCTCGTCGACGAGGGCGACCTCTTCGACCTCACCATCGAGCGGCTGCTGCCGATCAAGGCGTACGTCCTCGACCCGGACAGCGGGCTGCCCAAGCGGGACCCGAAGACCGGCGAGGAGAAGGTCGTCACGGTCTTCGCCAACCAGAAGGGCGAGCCGAAGAAGAACGCGCTCGCCATGCTGGCGAACATCGAGGCGGCCAAGACCCGGCCGCTCGCCCGGTTCATCAACGGGCTCTCCATCCGGCACGTGGGCCCGGTCGCCGCCCAGGCGCTCGCCCGCGAGTTCCGCTCGCTCGACCGGATCGAGCAGGCGAGCGAGGAGGAGCTGGCCGCCGTCGACGGGGTCGGCGGGATCATCGCCGCAGCCGTGAAGGACTGGTTCTCCGAGGAGTGGCACCGCGAGATCGTGCGCAAGTGGCGCGCGGCCGGGGTCCTGTTGGCGGAGGAGGGCGCGGGCGAGGACGAGGGGCCGCGTCCGCTGGAGGGCCTCACGGTCGTCGTCACCGGCACGCTGGAGAACTTCACCAGGGATGGCGCAAAAGAGTCCCTCCAGAGCCGCGGAGCGAAGGTGACCGGTTCCGTTTCGAAGAAGACCGACTTCGTCGTCGTCGGCGAGAACCCGGGGTCCAAGTACGACAAGGCGATGCAGCTGAAGGTTCCGGTTCTGGACGAGGCCGGCTTCGCCGTGCTGCTCGAACAGGGGCCCGAAGCAGCTCGGGAGGCCGCGGTTCCGGTCGAGGGGTAGCCGAAGGGCGGCCGAGGGGCAGCCGGAGGGCGACGATTACGAGCCGTCCGGGGGCCGCTCACAGCCCCCCAAAAGGTCACCCGTTCGGCGCATACCAGATCGTTACGGGTGGGCGGGTGGCATTCGGGCAAGAGATGGAGAGCGCTGCCCGTCGGAGCCCTCCGCGGCCTAGTGTTGAGACCGTGCGTCTGTCGCGCACGGCTGCGTGGGGCTCCGCCGGTCGTGGCGGCATGACAACGGCCCATCGCGTTGCAACGGCACCGCCGGCTGTGAGAGGGACGTAATGAAACCGACCGAGAGTGCCGCCGCCCCGCTCTCCCGGGCGGCGCGCGGCCGCGCGGCCTGTGGGGCGATCACCTCCCGGCTGCCCGGAGTGGTGGTCGGCCTCGCCGCCGTCGTGCTCGCCACCGGGATCTACCGGGCCGTGAGCGCCGGCCACGGACTCTTCCCCGGCGGCGCCGAGGGCTGGTCCCTCGCCGTCCTCACCGGGCTCATCGTCGGACACCTGGTCGCCCTCGGCCGGGACCGCTGGTGGGGCGGCACCGGATCCGGCGCCGCCCTCACCCTCGCCGTCCTGCTCCTCTACGGCTGGGTGCCCGCCGGCCTCGTCTCCATGGCCGTCGTCCTCCTGGTCGGGCTCGCCCGCCGCCACCGCTGGCGCCAGGGCCTCCTGCACGGCTCCGTGGACGTCCTCGGCGTCGGCGCCGCCGCCCTGGTCCTCGCCGCCTTCGGCGACGTACCGACCGTCGAACAGCCCTGGCGGCCCCCCGACTGGGGGATCGCCGACATCCCGGAAGTCGCCCTCGCCGCCGCCACCTACCTCGTGGTGACCCGGCTGCTCCTGTGGTACGCCCTCTCGCCCCAGGGCGGCGGCCTTCCGACCGTCGCCCGCACCGCCCTGCTCCGCCAGGGCCTGGTAGCCGTCGCACTGCTCGGCATCGCCCCGCTGATCTGCGTCGTCGCCGTCTCCCAGCCCCTGCTGCTGCCGCTCTTCGCCGTCCCGCTCATCGCCCTCGACTCCACGCTCTGGATCGCCCGCGCCCGCGCCGAGGAGCAGCTGAAGGACCCGCTCACCGGGTTGCCGAACCGCCAGTGGCTCCTGGAGCGGGCCTGGACGGCCCTGGAGCAGGCCGAGGGCGAGGGTGTCCGCTCCGCGCTCGTCCTGATCGACATGGACCGGTTCCGATCGGTCAACGACACCCTCGGGCACCTCGCCGGCGACCGGCTGCTCCTCCAGATCGCCGAGCGGCTCAAGCTCGCGCTGCCGCGCGGAGCGGAGGCCGCGCGGCTCGGCGGCGACGAGTTCGCCGTCCTGCTCCCCACCGCCGACTCCACCACCAGCGCCCAGCGCGTGGCCCGCCACCTGGTCGCCGAACTCTCCTCGCCGCTCGACCTCGACGGCCTCACGCTCGTCCTGGAGGCCAGCGCGGGCGTCGCCGTCTTCCCCGACCACGCGCTCGACGCCGAAGGCCTGCTGCGCCGCGCCGACGTCGCGATGTACCAGGCGAAGCGGGACCGTACGGGCGTCGAGGTGTACGAGTCCAAGCGCGACTCCAACACCCCCGACCGGCTCGGACTCCTCGGCGACCTGCGCCGCGCCCTGGACGCCGGCGAGGTCGAGCTGCACTACCAGCCCAAGGTCCGCTTCGACGGACAGGTCGCAGGACTGGAAGCCCTGGTGCGCTGGGTGCACCCGGAGCGCGGCCGGGTCCCTCCGGACGAGTTCATCGCCATCGCCGAGTCCTCGGGACTGATGCCGCACCTCACCGAGTACGTCCTGGAGACCGCGCTCGCGCAGGTGGCCCGCTGGCGTGCCCAGGGGTTGAACGTTCCTGTGGCCGTCAACGTCTCGCCCCGGGACGTCCACACCCCCGGCTTCGCGGGCGCCGTCGCCGCCCGCCTGGCCCGGCACGGCGTCCCGGCAGGGGCCCTGCAGCTGGAGATAACGGAGCACGTGCTCCTGGAGGACCCGCAGCGCGCCGCCGACACCATGGCCGGCCTGACCGGCCACGGCGTGAAGATGTCCCTGGACGACTTCGGTACGGGCTACTCCTCCCTCGTCCACCTGCGGCGCCTCCCGGTGAGCGAGCTGAAGATCGACCGCTCCTTCGTCGCCCGGCTCGCCGTCGACGCGGAGGACGCCGAGATCGTCCGCTGCACGCTCGACCTGGCCCACTCGCTCGGCCTGCTCGTGGTCGCCGAGGGCGTCGAGGACGACGAGACCTGGGAGCGCCTGCGCGACCTGGGCTGCGACGCCGTCCAGGGCTGGCTGGTGGCCGCCGCGATGCCGCCCGCCGAGACCACGGCCTGGCTGCGCGCCCGCGGCGAGCACGGCTGGCGCCGCCCCTCCGAGGTGGCGGCCCTGGAGGCCGCCCAGGCGGCCGCGGCCGTGGACCTCGACCACCCCTCGGGCCACGCGGTGCAGTAGCCACGAAGCGCGCCCGGGCGAGCGCGGCGGACGAACCGTTTCACGGGTGGCGGTGCGGTCCCCATAGGATTGGGCCAACACCATCAAACTCACCCGTGAGGATCGCATGCCTGGCATCACGCGCGAGGAGGTCGCCCACCTCGCACGGCTGGCGCGTCTGGAGCTGAAGGGCGAAGAGCTCGATCACTTCGCCGGTCAGCTCGACGACATCATCGGCGCGGTCGCCCGCGTCTCCGAGGTCGCCGACCAAGACGTACCGCCGACCTCCCACCCGCTGCCGCTGACGAACGTCATGCGCGCGGACGAGGTCCGTCCGTCGCTCACCCCCGAGCAGGCGCTCTCCGGCGCCCCGGCCCAGGAGCAGCAGCGTTTCAAGGTGCCGCAGATCCTGGGGGAGGACTAATCACATGACGGACATCATCAAGCTCACGGCCGCCGAGATCGCCGCGAAGATCGCCGCCGGCGAGCTCACGGCCGTCCAGGTGACCGAGGCCCACCTCGCCCGCATCGAGGCCGTCGACGAGAAGGTCCACGCCTTCCTGCACGTCGACCGCGAGGGCGCCCTCGCCCAGGCCCGCGCCGTGGACGAGAAGCGCGCCAAGGGCGAGAAGCTCGGCCCGCTGGCCGGCGTACCCCTGGCGCTCAAGGACATCTTCACCACCGCCGGCATGCCGACGACCGTCGGTTCGAAGATCCTCGAAGGCTGGATCCCGCCGTACGACGCGACCCTGGTGAAGAACCTCAAGGCCGCCGACGTCGTCATCCTCGGCAAGACCAACATGGACGAGTTCGCCATGGGGTCCTCCACCGAGAACAGCGCCTACGGCCCCACCGGCAACCCCTGGGACCTCACCCGGATCCCCGGCGGTTCCGGCGGCGGCTCCTCCGCCGCCCTCGCCGCGTACGAGGCCCCGCTCGCCATCGGCACGGACACCGGCGGCTCGATCCGTCAGCCCGCCGCCGTCACCGGCACCGTCGGCGTCAAGCCGACCTACGGCGGTGTCTCCCGCTTCGGCATGGTGGCCTTCTCCTCCTCCCTCGACCAGGGCGGCCCCTGCGCCCGTACGGTCCTGGACGCGGCCCTGCTGCACGAGGCCATCGCCGGGCACGACCCGCTGGACTCGACCTCCATCGACGCGCCGGTCCCGCCGGTCGTCGAGGCCGCCCGCAACGGCTCCGTCGCCGGCATGCGCGTCGGTGTCGTCAAGCAGTTCCGCGGCGAGGGCTACCAGGCCGGTGTCGTGCAGCGCTTCGACGAGTCCGTCGAGCTGCTCAAGGAGCTGGGCGCCGAGATCGTCGAGCTGGACTGCCCGACCTTCGACCTCGCCCTGTCGGCGTACTACCTGATCGCGCCGTCCGAGTGCTCCTCCAACCTGGCCCGCTTCGACGCCATGCGCTACGGCCTGCGGGTCGGCGACGACGGCACGAGGTCGGCCGAGGACGTCACCGCCCTCACCCGTGAGGCCGGCTTCGGCGACGAGGTCAAGCGCCGCATCATCCTCGGTACGTACGCGCTCAGCTCCGGCTACTACGACGCGTACTACGGCTCGGCGCAGAAGGTCCGGACGCTCATCACCCGCGAGTTCGAGCAGGCCTTCGAGCAGGTGGACGTGATCGTCTCCCCGACGACCCCCACCACCGCCTTCCCGATCGGCGAGCGCGCCGACGACCCGATGGCGATGTACCTCGCGGACCTGTGCACCATCCCGACCAACCTGGCCGGCAACGCCGCGATGTCGCTGCCCTGCGGCCTCGCGCCGGAGGACGGACTGCCGGTCGGCCTGCAGATCATCGCCCCCGCCATGAAGGACGACCGGCTGTACAAGGTCGGCGCCGCCGTCGAGGCCGCCTTCGTGGAAAAGTGGGGTCACCCGCTGCTTGAGGAGGCTCCGTCGCTGTGAGTGCCATGGCAAAGAAGGCCAAGAACTTCAAGAAGTCGAAGACCGGCGTCTACGTCTCGCTGGCCAGCACCGCCTTCGGCGCGATCAGCGTCGCGAAGCAGGCGAAGCTGGCCCGCAACGACAACGACATGCTGCGGCTGATCGACGCCGCTGTGTCCGCCGCCGCCATCGTGACCGGCCTGGCGATCCTCTACCGGGAGCTGAAGCGCCTGGGCGACGACGACGTCCTGCTGGGCTGAGAGGGAAAGTCTCACCGTGACTGTCACTGAACTGCTGTCGTACGACGCGGCCCTCGCTGCGTACGACCCCGTCATGGGCCTTGAGGTCCATGTCGAACTCGGTACGAAGACCAAGATGTTCTGCGGCTGCTCGACCGAGCTGGGCGCCGAGCCCAACTCGCAGACCTGCCCCACCTGTCTCGGTCTGCCCGGCTCGCTCCCGGTCGTCAACGCGATCGGCGTCGAGTCCGCGATCAAGATCGGTCTCGCGCTGAACTGCGAGATCGCCGAGTGGTGCCGCTTCGCCCGGAAGAACTACTTCTATCCGGACATGCCGAAGAACTTCCAGACCTCGCAGTACGACGAGCCGATCGCCTTCAACGGCTATCTGGACGTCCAGCTGGAGGACGGCGAGATCTTCCGCGTGGAGATCGAGCGCGCCCACATGGAGGAGGACACCGGCAAGTCGCTGCACGTCGGCGGCGCGACCGGCCGGATCCACGGCGCCTCGCACTCGCTGCTCGACTACAACCGGGCCGGCATCCCGCTCATCGAGATCGTCACCAAGCCCATCGAGGGCGCCGGCGAGCGGGCCCCCGAGGTCGCCAAGGCGTACGTCGCCGAACTGCGCGAGCTGATCCGCGCCCTCGGTGTCTCCGATGCGCGGATGGACAAGGGCCAGATGCGCTGCGACGTGAACCTGTCGCTGCGCCCCAACGGCACGACTGTCTTCGGCACCCGCTCGGAGACGAAGAACGTCAACTCGCTCCGCTCGGTGGAGCGCGCGGCCCGCTACGAGATCATGCGCCACGCGGCCGTCCTGACCTCCGGCGGCACGATCGTGCAGGAGACCCGTCACTTCCACGAGGACGACGGCTCCACCACCTCCGGCCGGATCAAGGACAACGCCGAGGACTACCGGTACTTCCCGGAGCCCGACCTCGTCCCCGTCGCCCCGGCCCGCGCGTGGGTCGAGGAGCTGCGCGGCGGACTGCCCGAGCTGCCGCGCGTGCGCCGCAACCGGCTCCGCGAGGAGTGGGGCGTGTCGGAGCACGACATGCAGTCGATCCTCAACGCGGGCGCGGTCGACCTGATCGTCGCGACCACGGACGCGGGCGCTCCGTCGGACCAGGCGCGCAAGTGGTGGATGGGTGAACTGGCCCGTTCCGCCAACGAGTCGGGCACGGCCCTGGACGAGCTGCCGATCACCCCGGCGCAGGTCGCCCGGGTGACCGAGCTGGTCGCCGCCGGTGACCTCACCGACAAGCTGGCCCGCCAGGTCATCGAGGGCGTGCTCGCGGGCGAGGGCGGCCCGGACGAGGTCGTCGAGAAGCGCGGCCTGAAGGTCGTCTCCGACGAGGGCGCGCTCGGCACGGCCGTCGACGAGGCCATCGCGGCCAACGCGGGCATCGCCGACAAGATCCGCGGCGGCAAGGTCGCGGCGGTCGGCGCGCTGGTCGGCGCGGTCATGAAGGCCACCCGCGGCCAGGCGGACGCGGCGCGCGTGAAGGACATGATCCTGGAGAAGCTGGGCGTCAGCGAGGGCTGAGCCTGCTTTCCCGTACGGGTACGAGGGCGGCGCCCCGGGTCTCACGACTCGGGGCGCCGCCCTCTTCGTCGTACCGACAGCACGTCAGCCCTCTTGTATCAAGCATTTGACACAAGGCGGCTTGACCCCTCATCTTGTACCTGATGCTTGATACAAGTGTGACGACGGGGGAACTCATGTCCGACACCGCTCTGCCTCGCCCCGGCGTACCCGCCGGGGTCGCTCTGTTCGCCCGCTGGACCGGCCTCTCGCTCGGGGCCGTGCTCGGCATCCTGATCGCCCAGAGCGGCCGCCTCGGTCTCGGCGTTCTCCATGCCCTGCCCGTCTTCGGCCTCTGTGCCGTGGCGGGGGTCCTGGCCGGAGACGTTCTGGCATCCCGGCCGCACGGGGAGGTCCGCCGTGCCGGGCTCACACCGCGCCGCGTCCGCGACTACCTGCCCGTGCGCTTCACCGCGCTCCTCACCGTCCAGGCCGCCGTACTGCTCGTCCTCCTCGCGGTCGCCGCGGCCACCGCGTCCGCCGACGACATGGGGCGGGCCGGCCGCACGCTCGGTGCGGCCTGCGGGAACGTCATCCAGTCCCACGGCCCCTGGCCCGGACTCTTCTACGGTGCCCCCGTCATCGGCGCCCTCGCCCTGACCACCGCGGCCTGCTGGTACGCCCTCCACCGCATCGTCCGGCAGCCCGTCCCCGGCGGCGACTCCGCGCTGCGCGCGGCCGACGAGCAGCAGCGCCGGGACCGAGCGCTCGCGGTGACGGCCGCCTGGGGGCTGACGGTGTCGGCCCCGCTCGCCGGAGCGGCCCTGTTCGCGTCCGGCGCGCTGCGGTCGCTCTCCTGCCTGGGCGCCGCGGCCCACGCCGTCGGATGGGCCCTGCTGCCCATCGCGCTGGTGGCGGGCGGTACGGCGGTTTGGTCCCTGCTGACCCTCGCGGCCCCTCGATCCGTCTCCCGGAGGCGGTCGTGACCGGGCCGGCCGTCCGGGTCGACACGGCGAGCGCGGTCCCGCCCTACGAGCAGATCCGCTCCCAACTCGCCGCGCTCATCGGTGGCGGCCGTCTGCCCGAGGGGGAACGGCTCCCGACGGTCCGTCAGCTCGCGGGCGACCTCGGCCTGGCCCCCGGAACCGTGGCCCGCGCCTACAAGGAACTCGAGGCCGCCGGCCTCATCCGCACCCGCCGCGGCGCGGGCACCCGGGTAGCGGCCCTCCCCGCACCTGCCCGAGCCGAGGCCGAACGACTCACCCGGCTCGCCCGGGCGTACGTCGCCGAAGCCCGGGCCACCGGGGCCGACGAGGCGGCCGTCCTCACCGCCGTACGGACCGCGCTGGGTCGGTAGGTTGCCGACCCGCCTCGGCCGGGCGTTCGTCCGCCTGACGGACGTTCACCGTCGCGCCGTCGCCGGGTCTTCCCGCCGTCACCCGGCCTGACTACCGTCCCCCGCGTACCACCCAATGGCTCGAAGGCGAACCATTGGCCGTCGACTGGAGGTCGGTCTTGTCCCCCGAGAAGTCCCGGATGTCCCGCCGCAAGGTGCTCGCCCTGGGCGGAGGCGCGCTCGGCGCCGCTGCGGCGGGCTCGCTGCTCCCGCCGTCGCTCCAGGAGGCGATCGCGGCCGGGCCGCCGGCCGGAGGCATGAACGCCGTACGGCACGTGGTGATCCTTATGCAGGAGAACCGTTCCTTCGACCACTACTTCGGCACCCTCCGCGGAGTCCGCGGCTTCGGTGACCGCAACGCGATCGAGCTGCCCTCCGGCAAGCCCGTGTTCGAGCAGCCCGCCGCCCTCGGCCGGACCGTGCTGCCGTTCCCGATCCGGGGCGCCGCCGAGACGCAGAAGAAGGACCTCCAGTACATCGGCGAACTCGACCACTCGTGGAGCGGCGGCGCCAAGGCCTGGCACGACGGCTGGATGGACGGCTGGGTCTCCGCCAAGACCGCCGCGACCATGGCGTACTACGACCGCCGGGACATCCCGCTGCACTACGAGCTCGCGGACACCTTCACCATCTGCGACGCCTACCACTCGTCCACCCACACCTCGACGAGCCCCAACCGCAACCACCTGTGGTCCGGCTGGACCGGCTACGAGGCCGACGGCAGCCGCGCCGTCACCAACGCCGCGTACGCCGAGGGCACCCACCCCGGCTACTCCTGGCCCACCTACGCCGAGCGCCTCGAAGCGGCCGGGCGGAGCTGGAAGACGTACACGGAGTGGGAGAACTTCACCGACAACAACATCGAGTTCTTCACCTCCTTCAAGAAGATCGCCCGCAAGGCCCTCGCCCCCACCGGCGGGCACACCTTCATGGAGTCCTTCTACGCCGCCGTCCGCGACACGGAGGACCCCGCCGAGCGGACCAGGCTGCTCGCCGCCCTCGAAGACGGCGTCGCCACCCTCACCGACGCCGAGCGCTCGCTCTTCGAGCGCGGACTGCGCCGCGTCGAGTCCGGGAAGCTCGCCGACGCCTTCCGCGCCGACGTGGCCGCCGGGACGCTGCCGGAGGTCTCGTACCTGGTGCCGTCCGCGATCGACTCCGAGCACCCCGGCTCCTCCTCGCCGATCGCCTCCGCCTCCCTCGTCTACAAGGTGCTCGACGCGCTCGGCTCGCATCCGGACGTCTGGCGCCACACCGTCCTGCTGATCAACTACGACGAGAACGACGGCTTCTTCGACCACGTGCCGCCGCCCGTCCCGCCGGCCGACAACACCGACGAGCGCTGGAAGGGCCTGCCCACCGGCCTCGGCATCCGCGTCCCGATGCTCGTCGTCTCGCCCTGGTCGCTCGGCGGCTACGTCTGCTCCGAGACCTTCGACCACACCTCGGTGATCCGCTTCCTGGAGAAGCTCACCGGCATCAAGGAGCCCAACATCACCCCGTGGCGGCGCGCCGTCACCGGCGATCTGACCTCCGCCTTCGACTTCCGGCGCGCCCACCGGCAGCCCGATGTGGAGGAGCCCGGTCCGATCCCGCCGTTCTCCGGGCGCTGGCGGCCGCAGCCCCCGCTGGTCCAGACGATGCCGGTCCAGGAGCCGGGCACCCGCCCCGCCCGCCCGCTGCCGTACCAGCCGGACGCCCAGGCGCGGGTAGCTGCGGGCGGGGTCACCGTCGACCTGAAGAACAGCGGGAAGGGCTCCGCGCACTTCGCGCTGTACCCGTACGCCGGTGGGTTCACCGCCCCCCAGCACCGCGATGTAAGGGGCACGGCGCAATGGTCGGTACCCCTTACGGGTGATCATTACCGGTTCACGATCACCGGCCCGAACGGCTTCCGCCGCGAGTTCGAGGGCCCGGCGGCGGGCGGTGCCGAGCTCGCCTCGTACATCGATCATCACGACCGTGACCTGCACCTCACCGTACGGAACACCGGGAAGGCGCCCGTCTCCTTCACCGTCCGGCCGGTCGGGTACGTCGATGAGGACGACCTCCGCGACTGGACCCGCACGGTCACGGTGAAGCCTGGCCGGAGCCGTACCCTCGTGCACTCGGCCGCCGACGCGCACGGCTGGTACGACGTCGAGGTGACCGCCCCCGGCGGCTTCCGCCGACGCCTCATGGGGCACATCGAGAACGGGCGGGCGAGCGTATCCGGCTGAGCCCCCGGACACGGCGCGCGCGGGAGCCCAGGACCAAAGGCCTGAGCTCCCGCGCACCGCTGTGAGTAACGACACGAAAGGGGCAAATGATCTCTTAAGGCTGTAACAGTGGCCTGACGTAGGTCATGCGTTCTTTGCGGGCTGTTCCCCGGTAAAGATCCACGAACCACCCACCAGGGAGCACGTCCTTTGGCAGCCATCGCACGGTGGTGCATCAAGCACCGCCTCGTCGCCGTTCTGCTCTGGCTCACCGCCCTCGGCGGTGTCGCCACCGGAGCCGCGGTCGCGGGCTCCGCGTACTCCAACGACTACGAGGTCCCCGGCACCGAGTCCGGCCGCGCCACCGCCCTCCTCGAAAAGGGCTTCCCCGGCACCGGCGGCGACGGCAACACCATCGTCTGGCAGACAGACAAGGGCAGCGTCCGGGCGACCGCCGTCGAGCAGCGCATGACCGAGATGCTCGACGAGGTCGCCGAACTCCCCGGCATCGCCTCCGTCGCCTCCCCGTACGGCTCCGGTCCCGCCGCCGCCCAGGCGCAGATCAGCGAGGACGGGCGCACCGCCTTCGCGGCCGTCACCTTCCACGAGCAGGCCGACGACATTCCGGTGTCCGAGGCGAAGGCCCTGGTCGACACGGCTCGCCAGGCCGCCGACGAGAACGTCCAGGTCGAGCTGGGCGGCAGCGCCGTCGCCCTCACCGAGGCCTCCGGCGGCAAGGTCGCCGAGGCCGTCGGCGTAGTCGTCGCGGCCGTCGTCCTCTTCCTCGCCTTCGGCTCGCTCGCCGCCTCCGCGCTCCCGATCGCCACCGCCCTCGTCAGCGTCGGCATCGCGTACTCCGGGATCGTGCTCCTCGGTCATGTCATGACCGTCGCCGACTTCGCGCCCATGCTGGGCATGCTCATCGGCCTCGGCGTCGGCATCGACTACGCGCTCTTCATCGTCACCCGGCACCGCAAGGGCCTCAAACGCGGGCTCCCGGTCCCCGAATCCGCGCGGATCGCCGTCGCCACCACCGGCAGGGCCGTCGTCTTCGCCGGCGCCACCGTCTGTATCGCGCTGCTCGGCATGCTGATACTGCGACTCAGCTTCCTCAACGGCGTCGCCATCGCCGCCTCGCTGACCGTCGTCCTCACGGTCGCGGCGTCCGTCACCCTCCTTCCCGCGCTGCTCTCCGTCATCGGGATGCGGGCGCTGTCCCGGCGCGAGCGCCGGCAGCTCGCCGAGCACGGGCCGCAGCCCGAGCTGCCGACCGGCTTCGCCGCCCGCTGGTCCGCGTTCGTGGAGCGCCACCCCAAGCTCCTCGGCGGGGTCGCCGCCATCGTCATGGCCGTCCTCGCGCTGCCGACCCTCTCGCTCCACCTCGGCACCTCCGACCAGGGCAACGGCCCGGCCACCTCGACCACCCGGCAGGCCTACGACCTGCTCGCCGACGGCTTCGGGCCCGGCGTCAACGGGCCGCTCACCCTCGTCGCCCAGATCGACGGCGCCGACGACCGCGTCGCGCTCGGCGAGCTGCCGACCGCGCTGGCGAACACCAAGGGCGTCGAGTCCGTCTCACCGGTCACGTACAACAGCGCGGGCGACACCGCCGTCCTCACCGTCGTACCGGACTCCTCACCGCAGTCGAAGGCGACGAGCGAGCTGGTCGACCGGCTGCGCGCGGATGTGCTGCCGGATGCCGAGCAGGGCACGTCGCTCGATGTGCACGTCGGTGGCGTCACCGCCTCGTACGACGACTTCGCCGAGATCATCGTCGGCAAGCTGCCGCTCTTCGTGGGCGTCGTCGTCGCGCTCGGCTGTCTGCTGCTCCTGGTCGCCTTCCGGTCGATCGGCATCCCGCTGAAGGCCGCGCTGATGAACGTGATGGCCGTCGCATCGGCCTTCGGGATCGTCGTCGCGATCTTCCAGTGGGGCTGGGGGAGCGAGCTGCTCGGACTCGGCAGCGCGGGCCCGATCGAACCGTTCCTGCCGGTCATCATGGTGTCCGTGCTCTTCGGGCTCTCCATGGACTACCAGGTCTTCCTGGTCAGCCGGATGTACGAGGAGTGGCTGGAGACCGGCGACAACCGGCGGGCGGTCCGGGTGGGGCTCGCCGAGACCAGCCGCGTGATCAACTCCGCGGCGGTCATCATGATCTCCGTCTTCCTCGCCTTCGTGCTCTCCGGTGACCGGGTCGTCGCGATGTTCGGCATCGCGCTCGCGGCGGCCGTCGCCCTGGACGCCTTCGTCCTGCGCACCCTGCTCGTCCCGGCCCTCATGCACATGCTCGGCGGCGCCAACTGGTGGCTGCCGCGCTGGCTCGACCGGCGCATGCCCCGCATCAGCATCGAGCCGCCCGAGAGCCGCGCCGCGGTCGCGTCCCGGGACGCGACGATCCCCGCGCAGCGCGTGACGGTGCCGACGGTCGAGGAGAAGACGCCCTGACGCGTCCTCGTCTTAAGACACTTCTCATCTGCTGCACCTAGCGTGCGTCGCATGACTATCAAGACTGAGAAGACGACGGAGCCGGCCGAAGAGACGGCGTCCGAAGAGACGGCGTCCGAAGAGACGGCGTCCGAAGAGACGGCCGCGGAGGCTGTCGAGCCGACGGACGAGGTCGACGAGTCGGCCGAGGCCGACGACCTGGACGACGACCTGGACGACCTCGCCATGGACGGGGCCGATGCCGCCTCCGGCGTCGGCGCGGGCGCCGCCGCCGTCGTCTCCGCCGGACTCGGGCTCGCCGCCCTCACCGGCACCTGGGTGGGCAAGGTCAGCAGCGAGCGCGAGGCCCTCGTCGGCCAGATCCAGGCCCAGGGCGGCACCCCCGCCCAGCAGATCAACGAGATCTACGCCGACGCCTGGCACGCGACCGCTCTCGTCAACGGCGTCTTCGCGTTCCTCGCCCTGCTCGTCGGCGTGCTCGTCCTCGTCCTCGTCAGCCCGCAGCGGCCCGTCTGGGTCCGCGCGGTGGCCGTCGGCGGTGCCGTCCTGGGCGCGATCGGCATGCTCCTGTCGGCGGGGATGTACTTCGACCTGTTCCTGAGTCTGCCGACCGCGCCGTAAGGCACCCCCGGGGCCCGCCTAAGGACCCCCGTGCCCCGAACATGCGGCACTCGCCCGATGTGGTCGTACCCCCTGGCCGACGAGAGTAGAGGCATCGCAAGGAGCGATACCGACACCAGGACACCAGGGGAGAACGACATGTTCGCGTACGAACTGAACCGCCTGCACCACGCCGACCTCGTCCGTGAGGCCGCCGCCCAGCGCCTGACCCGGCAGGCCGTCACGGCGCGGCGGGCCGCGAAGGCCGCCCGGTCCGCCCACCACGACCCCGAGGGGCGGGTGGGGCAGGAACGCGACGGCTACGTCCGGGCCGCGTGACCCTTATGGGCGCCGTCCCGGATGTCTGTGCGATGCTCGGCGCCGTGGAGACCAGGTCAGTCAGTCCCGTGTTCGTCGGCCGGGCCGGTGAGCTCACCGCCCTCACCGACGCCCTCGCCCGCGCCACCGACGGCGAGCCGCAGGCCCTGCTCATCGGCGGCGAGGCCGGTGTCGGCAAGACGCGGCTCATCGAGGAGTTCGTCGCGGCGGCCTGCGACCGGGGCGCGTACGTCGCGGTCGGAGGCTGTGTCGAAGTCGGCGCTGACGGGCTGCCGTTCGCGCCCTTCTCCACGGCCCTGCGCTCGCTCAGCCGCCGCCTCCCGGCCGAACTGGCCGAGGCGGCGGCGGGGCAGGAGGGCGAACTCGCCCGGCTCCTGCCCGAACTCGGTGACGTCGGCAGCCACGAGCCCTCCCACGAGGACTCCACCGCCCGCCTCTTCGAACTGACCGTACGGCTCCTGGAACGCCTCGCCGCCGACCGTACGATCGTGCTCGTCCTGGAGGACCTGCACTGGGCCGACGCCTCCACCCGGCACCTCCTCTCGTACCTTCTCCGCACCCTGCGCCGCGGCAGGATCGTGGTCGTCGCCACCTACCGTTCCGACGACATCCACCGCCGCCACCCCCTGCGCCCCCTGCTGGCCGAACTGGACCGGCTGCGGACCATCCGGCGCATCGAACTCGCCCGCTTCACCCGCGCCGAGGTGCGCCGCCAGCTCACCGGCATCCTCGCCGCCGAACCCGACGCCGCCCTCGTGGACGGCGTCTTCGACCGCTCCGACGGCAACGCCTTCTTCGTCGAGGAGCTCGTCGTCTCCCACGAGGCCGGCTGCGCCCCGGGCGCCCTCAGCGACTCCCTGCGCGATCTGCTGCTCGTCCGCGTCGAGGCGCTGCCCGAGGACGCCCAGCGGGTCGCCCGGATCGTCGCCGAGGGCGGCTCCACCGTCGAGTACGCGCTGCTCGCCGCCGTCGCCCGGCTCTCCGAGGACGACCTCATCGAGGCGCTCAGGGCCGCCGTCGGCGCGAACATCCTGCTCACCGTCCCCGACGGCGACGGCTACCGTTTCCGGCACTCCCTGGTCCGCGAGGCCGTCAGCGACGACCTGCTGCCCGGCGAACGCTCCCGCCTCAACCGGCGCTACGCCGAGGCGCTGGAGGCCGACCCCGCCCTCGTCCGTGCCGACGAACGCGTGACCAGGACCGCCACCTACTGGTACCACGCCCACGCCCCGGCCAAGGCCCTCCCGGCCGTCCTCCGCGCCTCCGTCGAGACCCGCAAGCGCTACGCCTACGCCGAGCAGCTGAGCCTCCTCGAACGGGCCATGGAGCTGTGGGACGAGGTCCCCGCCGAGGTCCGCGACTCGCTGCGGCCCATCGACTACGTCGAGGCCTACCCCGCCTGCGGCTGCGACCCCGCCTCCACCCCGCTGCGCTACCTCGACCTGCTCGCCGAGGCCGCGTACGCCGCCCGGCTGTGCGGAGAACGCGAACGCGCCCTGAAGATCGGCAAGATGGCGCTGCGGCTCCTCGAAGGAGAGGAGGGCGAGGAGAGCGACCCCCTGCGGAGCGCCTGGTTCTGGACCGAACGCTCCCGCATCATGTCCAGCCTCGGACGGTCCGACGGCTGGGCCGAGATCGCCACCGCCCAGGAGCTCGTCAAGGGGCTGTCGCCGTCCGCCGTCCACGCCGTCGTCCTCACCGTGGCCGCCGGCTGGGGCATGCTCCACAAGCCCGGACCCGAGAGTCTCGCCGCCGCCGAACGCGCCGTCGAGTACGCCCGGTTGGTCGAGGCCGAGGCCATCGAGCTCGGCGCCCGGGTCACCCTAGGCACGCTCCAGGTCGCGGCGGGCGACCTGGAGGAGGGGCTCGCCTCGATGTACGAGGTGCGCGACCGCACCCTGGCCCTCGGGCTCTACCACGAGTGCTCCCGCGCCCATGTGAACCTCTCCTCCTGCCTGGAGGGCCTCGGCCGCTCACGGGAGGCCATCGAGGTCGCCGAGGCGGCCGTCCGGCTGACCCGTGACCACGGACTCCTCGACAGCCAGGGCTGGGTCCGCGCCAACCAGGCCGAGTCGCAGTTCTCCCTCGGCCTGTGGGACGAGGCCCAGCGCAACGGCGAGTGGCTGGAGAGCGCCGGACGGAGCTCCAAGCCGCGCGGCTCCGCCGCCCTCCGCCTGGCCCAGCTCGCCCTCGCTCGCGGCGAACTGGCCCTGGCCACCGTCCAGTTGGCCACGGCCGCCGAGCACTTCGGCAAGGCCGACCCGATGCCGCAGTACACGATCCCGATGCGGTACGTCGCGGTGAGCATCGCCGCCGGAGGCGGGCGGATCCACGACGCCCGGGCCGAGCTGGTCGCCGCCGCGGAGACCGGGTTTCCGCTCGGTACCCACCGCGACGCCTGGCCGCTGCTCCTGGCCGCCGCCACCGCCGAGGCGGACGCGCTCGGCCTGCCCGCCGCCGAGGAGGGCCGGGCGGAGGCCCTCGCCCTGCTCCGCCGCTCCGCCCGGGGCCTGGCGACACCGGCGCCCGTCTGGGAGGCGTACTCCCGGCATGTCTCGGCCGAGCTGGACCGCGCCGAGGGCGCCCGCCGGGTCGACCGCTGGACGGAGACCGTCGCCGCCTACGAGCCGCTGGGGCGCCCCTACCTCCTCGCCCTCGCCCGGCACCGCCTCGCCGACGCCCTGCTGGCCGAGGGCGGCCGGCGCGAGGAGGCCGCCGCACTGCTCCGCGAGGCCCACGCCACGGCCGTCCGCCTCGGCGCCCACCCGCTCCGCGAGGACGTCGAACTCCTGGCCGCCCGCGCCCGCCTTCCGCTGACCGCCCCGGACCGCGCCCCCGAACCGGACCCGGGCGACGACGCCTTCGGCCTGACCCCCCGGGAGCAGGACGTCCTCCGGCTGGTCGCGGCCGGCCGCACCAACCGCCAGATCGCCGAGGAACTCTTCATCTCCCCGAAGACGGCGAGCGTCCACGTCTCCAACATCCTCGCCAAGCTGGGCGTCTCGGGCCGGGGCGAAGCGGCCGCCCTGGCCCACCGCCTCCGCCTCCTGGAGCCGACGCCCTGAGGGGCCCCGGCCCTACTCGTCGCCGTCCTCGTCCCCGTCCTCGTCGTCGCGGGCGGTCACCGGGCTCGGCATCCGTATCAGCACGGCGCCCGAGCTGAGGTCTATCGGGCCGCGCGACGGGTCCGCGTCCCCCTGGTCCTCCCGGGTCAGGGCCAGCCGCTGCCGCTCGTCGTCGGTGTGCTGACGGCCGGGCGCGAACAGCTCTTCCATCGCGTTGAACATCGTCTCCGCCTCCTACCTCACCTCCAGCCGGAGGATCTTGTCGTCGCCGGGCCCGGGCGTACCCCGGGTGTCGGTCTCGCTCGTCGTCAGCCAGAGCCGGCCGTCACCCGCCGCCAGGACCGTGCGCAGCCGTCCGTGCTCCTCGACGAGGAACGCCTCGGGGTCACCGGAGCGTTCCGCTCCGGACAACGGGATCCGCCAGAGGCGCTCGCCCCGCAGCCCCGCCATCCAGATCGCGCCCTCCGCGTACGCGATACCGCTCGGCGAGGCCTCGTCCGTCCTCCACTGCGCCACCGGGTCCACGAACCCGGACTTCTTCGCCACGCCCTCGACCTCCGGCCAGCCGTAGTTCTTCCCGGCCCGCACCAGATTCAGCTCGTCCCAGGTGTTCTGCCCGAACTCGGCCGCCCACAGCCGCCCGTCCCCGTCCCAGGCCAGGCCCTGCACATTGCGGTGACCGTACGAATAGACCACCGAACCGGGGAACGGATTGCCCGGCGCGGGCTTCCCCTCCGGCGTCATCCGCAGGATCTTGCCGCCCAGCGACTCCCGGTCCTGCGCGAGCCCGGTCTCGCCCCGCTCGCCCGTCCCCGCGTACAGCATCCCGTCCGGGCCGAACGCGATCCGCCCGCCGTTGTGCACGGTCCCCTTCGGGATGCCCGCGAGGACCACCTCGGGCGCGCCGAGCCGGTCCCCGGGCCCGCCTCCGTACGGCATGCGGACGATGCGGTTGTCCGACTCGGCCGTGAAGTACGCGTACACCCGGCCGTCCCGCACGGCGAGGCCGAGCAGTCCGCCCTCTCCGCCGGGAACCACCCCCGGCACCTCTCCGACCGGCGTCTTTCTCCCGGTCTGCGCGTCGACCCGGGTGATCGTACGCTCGTCGCGTGAGGCGACCAGGAGATCGCCGTCCGGCAGCGCGGCCACACCCCACGGCGACTTCAGGTCCTCGGTCAGCGTCCCGGCGACCCGCACGGAGCCCGGGGCGCCCGGCGTCCCCGATCCCGTAGCGGACGGTGACGCGGACGCGGGCGGGGAAGCGGAGGGCGACGAGGCCCCGTCCCCGTCCCCGTCCGACGCGCACCCGGTCAGCAGCCCCAGTACGGCGGCGGCCCCCACAGCTCCCACGAAAGCTCGGCCCACGGTTCCGATCCCTTCAAGCGGCGCTCCTTACCCTTGATACACCGCCGGGCCCGAGAAGGTTCCCGTTCGCGCCCTCAGTCCCACGATCCGCGCGGCCCGGGCAGCCCGGCGATCTCCGCCAGATCCCGGGCCGTCAGCACCAGCTCCGCCGCCCACGCGTTCTCCACCGCCCAGCGCTCCCGCTTCGCGCCCGGGATCGGCACCACGTTCGGCCCCTGTGCGAGCGCCCACGCCAGCGCGACCTGCGCCGGCGTGACGTCCTCCCCGTGCCGCGCCGCCACCCGCCGCAGCCCCGCCACCAGCGGCTGGTTCGCGGCCATCATCTCGGCGGTGAACCGGGGATGCCGGGCCCGCGGGTCGTCCGGCTCGAAACCGCCGCCCGGCGTCAGCGTCCCGGTCAGGAACCCGTTCCCCAGCGGCATCGCCGCCAGGAACCCCACCCCCCGCGCCTGGCACCACGGCAGCAGCCGCTCCAGCGCCTCCGGGGACCACACCGAAAGCTCGGCCTCCACCGCGCTCACCGGGAACACCTGCTGGATCCGCTCCAGCTGCCGGATCGTTCCCTCGAACACGTCGGCCGCCGTCCCCCGCCGCGCCCGGCGCGCGCCCACCGCGCAGAACCCGAGCGCCCGTACCTTGCCCACGGACACCAGCTCGGCCAGCGCGCCCCAGGTCTCCTCGACCGGCACCTCCGGGTCGGGCCGGTGCAGCTGGTAGAGATCGATCACATCGGTCTGCAGCCGTCGCAGCGAGGCGTCGCAGGCCCGCCGTACGTAACCGGGCCTGCCGTTGGCCACGACGTGCTGATCGCCCACCAGGAGACCGCACTTCGTCGACACGAACGCCTCCGCCCGCCGCCCCTTCAACGCCCGCCCCACCAGCAGCTCATTGGTGAACGGCCCGTACATGTCGGCGGTGTCGAGCAGGCTCACCCCGGCGTCCAGCGCCGCGTGCACCGTCCGCACTGAGCGGTCCCCGCGCTGCTGCGAGCATTCGTAGGCCCAGTTCATCGGCATACAGCCCAGGCCGACCGCGCCCACGTCGAGCGCCGCCGCCCCGATAGTCCTGCGCTCCACCTGCCGGTACCCCTCCCTGTGCCGTCCCCCAAAGTAACCAATGGCGGCCGGGATTCTTCGCATAGCCTCCCGGTCATGACACTCGATGACACCGCCGCTGACGTGTGGCTTCCGATTCCCGCGGACGAGATCGAAGGGCTTCCGGCGCCGGGCGCGTCGGGGCTCAACTACCGTTTCTGGGACGGTGGTCCGGACTTTCCCGCCGACCCGGCGCGCTGCGTCTTCTACGTGGTCCCGTACATGAAGGGTCCGGAGATCGCCGTCCGGCCGCTCGCCGCGATGACCTCGATCCGCGTCGTACAGACGCTCTCGGCGGGCACGGACCATGTCACGCCCGGTATCGGGTCGCTGCGCCCGGGGGTGGACCTGTGCAACGCCAAGGGCGTCCACGAGGCCAGCACCGCCGAACTCGCCCTCGCGCTCATCCTCGCCTCGCTGCGCGGGATCCCCGGCTTCGTGCGCGGCCAGGACAAGGAGGAGTGGCTTTCCGGCTTCTATCCGGCGCTCGCCGACAAGTCCGTACTGATCGTGGGGTACGGATCCATCGGCGCCGCCATCGAGGACCGGCTCGCGCCCTTCGAGTGCGCGCGGGTGGTGCGCGTCGCGCGCTCCGCACGCACCACGGAGCGCGGGCCCGTCCACCCCCTCTCCGAACTTCCGGCCCTGCTGCCCCAGGCGGACGTGGTCGTGCTCTCCACTCCGCTCACGCCCGAGAGCCGGCACCTCGCCGACGCGGGGTTTCTCGCCCGGATGAAGGACGACGCCCTTCTGGTGAACGTCGCCCGCGGTCCCGTGGTGGACACCGCCGCACTGCTCAAGGAGGTCGAGAGCGGGCGGATCAGCGCCGCACTGGATGTCACCGACCCCGAACCGCTGCCGCCGGGCCACCCGTTGTGGCACGCTCCCGGTGTTCTCGTCAGTCCCCATGTCGGCGGTTCCACTTCGGCGTTCATGCCCCGGGCGAAGCGGCTGATCGCCGCCCAGATCACCCGGTTGGTCGCGGGGGAGCGGCCGGCGAACGTGGTCCTGACCACCTGAGAGGGCCGCCCGGGCCCGTGCGCCCCCTCGGTGCGCCTGTCGCGAGCCCCCGGGCCGTCACGCAGAGTACAGCAGCCCTGTCCCTGTGTGACGGTCCTGGTGTATCGTCCCGAAGCGGGGGGCTTGCGTCGAGTACGAGCTGACGCTGGGGAGCGAAGTGACGGGTCACCAGATTCCGAGGGGGGCGACGGGTGATGTACGGCCGATGGACCGACGATCCGACGCGGCGGTGCCGCCGTCGACGACCCTCGCGCGCGACGACGACACCGGGCCGCCCGCGCAGGGAGCCCGCCTCCGCAGGGCGGGCGGCGCCACCGGCCTCCCCGCCCAGCCGGACCGGCACACCGCCGACCGGGACCATGCCCCGGACCCGGACGCGACCGTGCGCCCCGACACCGGGCGCGTTACCGGCCCCCGGCACCCCGAAGGCCACGAGGCTTCCGACGGCGGCGCGGAAGCGCACGCAAGCGCGGACGGCCGTCGCAGCACCGAAGCGCACGGGCGCGCCGACGGAAGCACCGAAGTACGCGGCGGCGCCGACGGATTCGCGGAAGCTTCCGACGGCGGTCGCTGTGCCGAGGAGCACGGGCGGGCCGACGGGCACGGAAGTGCCCGTGCGCACGGATCGTCGGCGGACCCGATGAGCGCCCCCGGCGCGCTCATCGAGCGCGGGCAGGTCGCGGGTGGCGGTGCCCCCGCCTCCGCCTCCGGTCCCGGCCGGTTCCGGCCGGGACCCGTCCGCTCCGCGTTCCCCACCGGCCTCGTCCAGGTCCTCCTCGGACTGATCTGCGCGGGGTACGCGACCGGCGCCGCCCTCGGCTGGGGCTCCGAGCGACTGGCCCTGGTCATGGGCGACTTCGGCCTCAGCGTCGCCGCCCTCGCCGCCGGCGTCTCCTGCTTCCTCTACGCGCGCGTGCACGAGCGCCGCTTCCGCCCCGCCTGGCTGCTCTTCGCCTTCTCCTCCACGATGGCCGCCGCAGGGAACGCAGTCTGGGGCTGGTACGAAGTCGTGCTCGACAAGGAGGTGCCCAGCCCCTCCTTCGCCGATCTCTTCTTCCTGCTCTTCGCCCCGCCCGCGATCGTCGGCCTGCTCGTCCTCGCCAAGAAACCCGTCACCCGGGCCGGCTGGGTCTGCCTCGCCCTCGACGCCTGGCTCATCGGCGGCTCACTGCTCACCCTGTCCTGGAGCCTGGCCCTCGCGAGCACCGCCCAATCCGAGGGCGAGAGCGTCGCCCGGGCCGCACTCACCCTGGCCTACCCGCTGCTCGACATCGTTCTCGTCAGCATGGTCCTGGCCCTGCACTTCCGCCGCTCCCAGGTGAACCGCTCGGCGACCAACACCGCCATCGCCGCCTTCGCCCTCACCGTGCTGTGCGACGCCCTGTTCACCTCCCCGCTGCTCCGCGAGAACTACACCTCCGGCCAGCTCCTCGACGCCGGCTGGTTCGCGGGCTCGCTGCTCCTCGCGTACGCCCCCTGGGGAGTGCGCCGCCCCTCGCCTGCCACCGGGGCCGCGTCCACGCGCGACCGGCGCCACCACAGCCGCCCCGTCGCGGGCTCGCTGGCCGCCCTCACCCCGTATCTCGCCGCCGCCGTCTGCACGCTCGGCATCCTGTACAACGTCGTCGAGGGACGCAGAGTGGACCGCGTGGTCGTCCTCACCGGCTGCACGGTCGTGCTCGCCCTGGTCGTCCGCCAGGGCATCATGCTCCTCGACAACATCGCCCTCACCCACGAACTGGCCCAGAAGGAGAACCACTTCAGGTCCCTGGTGCAGGGCTCCAGCGACGTGATCATGATCGCCGCGCCGACCGGCATACTCCGGTACGTCAGCCCCGCCGCCTCCGGTGTCTACGGACGGGAGGCCGAGGACCTGATCGGCGAGGAGCTGGCCTCGATCATCCATCCCGAGGACCTCGGCGGGGTCGTCCACGAGGTCCGCCGCTTCCTCGCCGCTCCTCCCTCGGAGGAGCCGACCACCCGGATCGAGTGTCGCTTCCGCTCCGGCCGCGGCGACTGGCTCAACGTCGAGTCGACCGTCAACCGCCACCAGGGCGGGCTGATCTTCAACAGCCGGGACGTGACCGAACGGGTCCGCCTCCAGGCCCAGTTGCAGCACAACGCGGAGCACGACCCGCTCACCGACCTGCCCAACCGCGCGCTGTTCACCCGCCGCGTCCGCAAGGCGCTCGCCGGCCGCCGCGCCTCCGACCCCGGCACGGCCGTGCTCTTCATCGACCTCGACGGCTTCAAGGGCGTCAACGACCGCCTCGGCCACCAGGCCGGGGACGAGCTGCTGATCCAGGCCGCCCGCCGCCTCCAGGACTCCGTACGGGCCGGGGACACCGCCGCCCGGCTCGGCGGGGACGAGTTCGCGGCGCTCATCCTCGGCGACGGCGGCCGGGACCGCGCCGCCCGCGACCGCCAGGTCCAGGAGATCGCCGACCGGCTGCGCCTCACGCTCTCCCAGCCGTACCGCGTCGAGGGCGGGAACGAGGTACGGGTCGCCGCCTCCATCGGCGTCGCCTTCGCCGAGCCCGGCATCAGCGCCGGGGACCTGCTGCGCAACGCCGACCTCGCCATGTACCGGGCCAAGGCCGCCGGCAAGGACCGCGTCGAGATGTACGCCCCGCAGATGCAGGCCGAGGTCGTCCGCAGGACGGAGCTGGCCACCCGGCTGCGCACCGCGCTCGACGACGGCGAGTTCGCGCTGCTCCACCAGCCCGTGGTGGACCTCACCAGCGGCCGGATCACCGCCGTCGCCGCCCAGGCCCGCTGGCGCTCCGCGCAGGGCATCCTCTTCACCCCCGCCGAGTTCCTCCGGGTCGCCGACGACGGCGAGCGCGTCGCCGAGCTCGGCCGCTGGCTCCTCGAACAGGCCGTCGAGCAGGCGGCCGAGCGGGCCGGGCTGGGCCACCCGACCCCGGTCTCCGTCCGGCTCTCCGCCCGCCGGCTGCTCGACCGCTCACTCCCGCTCGCCACCGTCGAGGCCCTGCTGACCCGCCACGGGCTCCCGTCCGGCTCCCTGATGATCGAGCTGGCCGACAACGACCCCCGGGTCTCCTTCGACGACCTGGAGCAGCGCCTGGTCGTCCTGCGCCGGCTCGGCGTACGGATCGCGCTCGACGGCTTCGGCAGCGGATACGCGGCCATCAACGCGCTGCGCCGCCTCCCCGTCGACGTACTGAAGCTGGACCGGGGGCTCGTCGAGGGCGTGGTCGAATCCGCCCGGCTCCGGAAGATCACCAGCGGGCTGCTGCGGATCGCCTCGGACCTCGGGCTCCAGTCCGTCGCCGAGGGCGTGGACGTCCCCGAGCAGGTGCTCGCCCTGCGCGCCATGGGGTGCACCCACGGCCTGGGCATGGCGTTCTCGGGCCCGCTCGACGAGTACCGGCTGCGCCGCGCCCTCGTCCGGGACGAGTACCCCGTCCCCGGCGGCGCGGCGGTTCCTGTCCGGAAGCCGTCCCTCGATCCGCTCAAATAGTGAGACGCCTGTCCCACCCACTTGACACTGGTAGTGGCTCGGAGAGAGGGTCAGTGCCATGCGCACCCGAATTCTCGTACTTGGAAAGCGCGTCGGCTGAAGCAGGGCCTCAAGCAGGCCCGGCTTGAAACGCTACCGACGCGCTCCCCTCGCTTGCCTCCCGGCACGAGGGGTTTTTTGTTGCACCGGCTCCCGCCAAACCCTCGCAAAACCCTCGCAAAGACCCTCTGCTTCGAGAAGAGAATGCTGATGACCGAGCAGGCCACCGGGCACCATCCGCAGCCGCGGACCCGTAACGGCGGGCAGTCCGCCACCATCGTCGAGCACGTCACGGGTGCGCAGTCCCTCATCCGTTCGCTCGAAGAAGTAGGGGCCGACACCGTCTTCGGCATTCCGGGTGGCGCCATCCTCCCCGCGTACGACCCGATGATGGACTCGCAGAGGGTCCGCCACATCCTGGTCCGGCACGAGCAGGGCGCGGGCCACGCCGCGACCGGCTACGCCCAGGCCACCGGCAAGGTCGGCGTCTGCATGGCGACGTCCGGGCCCGGCGCCACCAACCTGGTCACCCCGATCGCCGACGCCCACATGGACTCCGTCCCGCTGGTCGCGATCACCGGCCAGGTCGCCTCGAAGGCCATCGGCACGGACGCCTTCCAGGAGGCGGACATCTGCGGCATCACGATGCCGATCACCAAGCACAACTTCCTGGTCACCAAGGCCGAGGACATCCCGAAGACGATCGCCGAGGCCTTCCACATCGCCTCCACCGGCCGTCCCGGCCCGGTCCTGGTCGACATCGCCAAGGACGCCCTGCAGGCGAAGACGGTCTTCAGCTGGCCGCCGCAGACCGACCTGCCCGGCTACCGCCCGGTGACCAAGCCGCACGCCAAGCAGATCCGCGAGGCCGCCAAGCTCCTCAGCGCCGCCAAGCGCCCCGTCCTGTACGTCGGCGGCGGTGTCCTGAAGGCCGGTGCCACCGCCGAGCTGAAGATCCTCGCCGAGCTCACCGGCGCCCCCGTCACCACCACCCTGATGGCGCTGGGCGCGTTCCCCGACAGCCACCCGCTGCACGTGGGAATGCCGGGCATGCACGGTGCGGTCACCGCCGTCACCGCGCTGCAGAAGGCCGACCTGATCGTCGCCCTCGGAGCCCGCTTCGACGACCGCGTCACCGGCAAGCTGGACAGCTTCGCCCCGTACGCCAAGATCGTCCACGCCGACATCGACCCGGCCGAGATCGGCAAGAACCGCGCCGCCGACGTCCCGATCGTCGGTGACGCCCGCGAGGTCATCGCCGACCTGGTCCAGGCCGTCCAGGCCGAGTACAGCGAGGGCAACAAGGGCGACTACACCGCCTGGTGGACCGACCTGAACCGCTGGCGCGAGACCTACCCGCTGGGCTACGACGTGCCGGAGGACGGCAGCCTCTCGCCGCAGCAGGTCATCCAGCGGATCGGCCAGCTCGCCCCCGCCGACACCATCTACGCGGCCGGCGTCGGCCAGCACCAGATGTGGGCCGCGCACTTCATCGACTACGAGAAGCCGGCCACCTGGCTGAACTCCGGCGGCGCCGGAACGATGGGCTACGCGGTCCCCGCCGCCATGGGCGCCAAGGCCGGCATGCCGGACCGCCCGGTCTGGGCGATCGACGGCGACGGCTGCTTCCAGATGACCAATCAGGAACTCGTCACCTGCGCGCTCAACAACATCCCGATCAAGGTCGCCATCATCAACAACGGCGCCCTCGGGATGGTCCGCCAGTGGCAGACCCTCTTCTACAACCAGCGCTACTCCAGCACCGTCCTGCACGCCGAGGACACCGGCCACGACGCCGCCGGCTCCCAGGTCGGCGCCAGCACGGCGCCCCGCAAGGGCACCCGCGTCCCCGACTTCGTCAAGCTGTCCGAGGCCATGGGCTGCGTCGCGCTGCGCTGCGAGGACCCGGCCGACCTGGACAAGGTCATCGAAGAGGCCAACGCCATCAACGACCGCCCGGTCGTGATCGACTTCATCGTCCACGAGGACGCCCAGGTCTGGCCGATGGTCGCCGCCGGCACCTCCAACGACGAGGTCATGGCAGCCCGGGGCGTCCGCCCCGACTTCGGCGACAACGAAGACGACTGAGACCGAGACCGAGAGCCGTAGGAAGAGGAACGACGCACATGACTAGGCACACGCTCTCCGTCCTGGTGGAGAACACCCCCGGCATCCTGGCCCGGATCGCCGCGCTGTTCTCCCGGCGCGGGTTCAACATCGACTCGCTCGCCGTCGGTGTCACCGAGCACCCCGACATCTCCCGCATCACCATCGTGGTGAACGTCGAGGACCTCCCCCTGGAGCAGGTGACCAAGCAGCTCAACAAGCTGGTCAACGTCCTGAAGATCGTCGAACTCGAGCCCAGCGCCGCGATCCAGCGCGAGCTCGTCCTGGTGAAGGTCCGCGCCGACAACGAGACCCGCTCCCAGATCGTCGAGATCGTCCAGCTGTTCCGCGCCAAGACCGTGGACGTCTCGCCCGAGGCGGTCACCATCGAGGCCACCGGTTCGAGTGACAAGCTCGACGCGATGCTCAAGATGCTGGAGCAGTTCGGCATCAAGGAGCTCGTGCAGTCCGGCACGATCGCCATAGGGCGTGGAGCGCGGTCCATCACCGACCGCTCCCTGCGGGCCCTCGACCGCAGCGCCTGACCGTCAACCACGCCTGACCGTCAACCCCGGCTGACCGCCTGTCCACAACGGCGGTCCGCCAGGCGAGACCCGAAAACCTTCCTCCCGCTCCCCGCCGTACGGTGGGACGCAACACCAGCACATCAAGGAGATTCCCAGTGGCCGAGCTGTTCTACGACGACGACGCCGACCTGTCCATCATCCAGGGCCGCAAGGTCGCGGTGATCGGTTACGGCAGCCAGGGCCACGCCCACGCGCTGTCGCTCCGTGACTCGGGTGTCGACGTCCGCGTCGGTCTGCACGAGGGCTCCAAGTCCAAGGCGAAGGCCGAGGAGCAGGGCCTGCGCGTGGTCACGCCCGCCGAGGCCTCCGCCGAGGCCGACGTCATCATGATCCTGATCCCGGACCCGATCCAGGCCAAGGTCTACGAGGAGTCGATCGCCCCGAACCTGAAGGACGGCGACGCCCTCTTCTTCGCGCACGGCTTCAACGTCCGCTTCGGCTTCATCAAGCCCCCGGCCGGCGTCGACGTCGCGCTCGTCGCCCCCAAGGGCCCGGGCCACCTGGTCCGCCGTCAGTACGAGGAGGGTCGCGGCGTCCCCGCGATCGCCGCGGTCGAGCAGGACGCCACGGGCAACGCCTTCGCCCTGGCCCTCTCGTACGCCAAGGCCATCGGCGGCACGCGTGCGGGCGTCATCAAGACGACCTTCACCGAGGAGACCGAGACCGACCTGTTCGGTGAGCAGGCCGTCCTGTGCGGTGGCGCCTCCGCGCTGGTCAAGGCGGGCTTCGAGACCCTGGTCGAGGCCGGCTACCAGCCGGAGATCGCCTACTTCGAGTGCCTGCACGAGCTGAAGCTCATCGTCGACCTCATGTACGAGGGCGGCCTGGAGAAGATGCGCTGGTCCGTCTCCGAGACCGCCGAGTGGGGCGACTACATCACCGGCCCGCGCATCATCACGGACGCCACCAAGGCCGAGATGAAGCAGGTCCTCACCGAGATCCAGGACGGCACCTTCGCCCAGAACTGGATGGACGAGTACCACGGCGGTCTGAAGAAGTACAACGAGTACAAGACCCAGGACGAGAAGCACCTCCTGGAGACCACCGGCAAGGAGCTGCGCAAGCTCATGAGCTGGGTGAACGACGAGGAGGCGTAAGCCTTCGGGGGTGGGGGTCCCCCCACGCCCCCTGGGGCGTGGGGGAGGGCCGGACGGTGTGTCCGGCCCCTCACCGCATCGTTGGACACCCCGTCCAACCACGGACGGGTGATCCTTCCAACGAGGCGCATGAACAGCGCCTTAGCACCACTACACTCTCAACAACATTCGCGTTCAGGCCCACAGCGTCGTGCGCTTTCACGCGGCAAGCCCCCTCCACCGCCTGCGGCCGTCGGGACGGCCGTCCGCACTGGATCTGTGAGGACTCACGTGAGCTCGAAACCCGTCGTACTCATCGCTGAAGAGCTGTCGCCCGCCACCGTCGACGCCCTGGGCCCGGACTTCGAGATCCGGCACTGCAACGGCGCCGACCGCGCCGAGCTGATCCCCGCCATCGCCGACGTGGACGCGATCCTGGTCCGCTCCGCGACCAAGGTGGACGCCGAGGCCATCGCCGCGGCGAAGAAGCTCCGCGTCGTCGCCCGGGCCGGTGTCGGCCTGGACAACGTCGACGTCTCCGCCGCCACCAAGGCCGGCGTGATGGTCGTGAACGCGCCGACCTCCAACATCGTCACCGCCGCCGAGCTCGCCTGCGGTCTGCTCGTCGCCACCGCGCGCAACATCCCGCAGGCCAACACCGCGCTGAAGAACGGCGAGTGGAAGCGCTCCAAGTACACGGGCGTCGAGCTCAGCGAGAAGACCCTCGGCGTCGTCGGCCTCGGCCGCATCGGCGTCCTGGTCGCCCAGCGGATGTCCGCGTTCGGCATGAAGATCGTCGCGTACGACCCCTACGTGCAGCCGGCCCGCGCCGCCCAGATGGGGGTGAAGCTGCTGACCCTCGACGAGCTCCTGGAGGTCGCCGACTTCATCACCGTCCACCTGCCGAAGACCCCCGAGACCCTCGGTCTCATCGGCGACGAGGCGCTGCACAAGGTCAGGCCGTCCGTCCGGATCGTCAACGCCGCGCGCGGCGGGATCGTGGACGAGGAGGCGCTGTACTCGGCGCTCAAGGAGGGCCGGGTCGCCGGCGCCGGCCTCGACGTGTACGCGAAGGAGCCCTGCGTGGACTCCCCGCTCTTCGAGCTCGACCAGGTCGTCTGCACCCCGCACCTCGGCGCGTCCACGGACGAGGCCCAGGAGAAGGCCGGTATCGCGGTCGCCCGCTCGGTGCGCCTCGCGCTCGCCGGTGAGCTGGTCCCGGACGCGGTCAACGTCCAGGGCGGTGTCATCGCCGAGGACGTCAAGCCCGGTCTGCCGCTCGCCGAGAAGCTCGGCCGCATCTTCACCGCGCTCGCGGGCGAGGTCGCGGCGCGGCTCGACGTCGAGGTGTACGGCGAGATCACCCAGCACGACGTGAAGGTGCTCGAACTCTCCGCGCTCAAGGGCGTGTTCGAGGACGTGGTCGACGAGACCGTGTCGTACGTCAACGCCCCGCTGTTCGCGCAGGAGCGCGGTGTCGAGGTCCGACTGACCACCTCCAGCGAGTCCCCCGACCACCGCAACGTGGTGACCGTGCGCGGCACGCTCGCGAGTGGCGAGGAGGTCGCGGTCTCCGGCACGCTGGCCGGCCCCAAGCACCTCCAGAAGATCGTCGCCGTCGGTGACTACGACGTGGACGTGGCGCTCGCCGACCACATGGTGGTGCTCCGCTACGAGGACCGCCCGGGTGTCGTCGGCACCGTGGGCCGCATCCTCGGCGAGGCCGGCCTGAACATCGCGGGCATGCAGGTGGCGCGCGCGGAGGAGGGCGGCGAGGCGCTCGTCGTCCTCACCGTGGACGACACGGTCCCGGCCACGGTGCTCACCGAGATCGCGGACGAGATCGGCGCCGCGTCGGCCCGCTCGGTCAACCTGGTCTGACCGGGCCGCACTTGCCCCACCCGGCCGCCTGCCGAGCGTCGTACCCGCTCAGCAGGCGGCCGGTCCCATGATGCGGCCGGAGCGTCTCAGCGCCAGGGGACGTTCCGCCAGGGGCTGCCCTCGTGCTCCGTCAGGACACGGTGGGCCGCCACGTTCCCCTCGTGGAAGCAGCCGTACTCCTCCCCGTCGAAGCGCAGCACCCGCCCCAGCGCGTACCCGGTCGAGTACTCCTGCCACGACACGTACGCCGACCGGGCAAGGGCTCCCGCGTGGACGATCGCCTGCTCGGCCTCCGGGGGCGCGCAGAACCGGGCCGACAGGCCCCAGCGGGCCAGATTCACCGCCCGGCCGTAGTCGTACGCGACCGTCTTCCGCACCCGCCCGTCCGGCGGCAGCAGCCCCTCGGCCCGGAACCGGGCCTCGTACCGCAGGATGCGGCGTACGAGCTCCTCGATGTGCCGCACGGTCGTCGGGCTCGCACCCAGGTCCTGGGCGTGGCCGGCGGCCGTCTCGCGCCACTCGTCGGCCGACGGGACGGCGCCACGGGCGCTCCGCAGCTCCTCGCGGACCCGGAGGGCGAAGTCCGGCTCCGGCGGGCTGTTGCGCCCGTCGAGCAGCGCGTCCAGCTGCTTCCGCCAGCCTTCGCGGTCGGTGACGCCCCATGCGTCGCGGAGCGTGTCGAGCTCGTGGGTGTACCCCGTATAGGCCGAGCCGACGTCGTTCCACGGGACGCCGTTGCCGAACGCCAGATGGGCGCCGCAGGAGAGACCGAAGGCGAGCGGCCCGTGCAGCGGGCCGTTCCGCAGGGCGACGAACCGGTCGCCCCAGCCCCGCTCCTCCTCGGAGTACGCGCGCAGCCACCACGCGCGCCGCTCGGGCGTGGCGGACAGCAGCAGCTCACCGGGGGTGCCGCCGTTGACCGCGAGGAGGACCCGGGGGTCGCGCCAGTCGAACTCGGCGACCCAGCGGAGGCTGACCCGGTGGAACACCCAGTCCGGATGCCAGGGCGGCAGCATGCCGCGGGTGAGGACCGGCCGGACGAGGAGCCCCTTCGGCGCCTGCTGGGGGCGCCACCAGACGGCGTCCGGCTCGGCGTCCACCTCCGCCTTGGAGGCGCCGATGAAGAGCTCGGCCCCGGCGAGGACCCGGAGCTGCGCCCTGAGGTCGCCGTGCAGCACCGCCTCGTGCAGTAGCTGCTCGGTCTCGGACGGCGGGATCCACGGGGCGTCGGGTGAGGCGGGTTTGCGGCGGAAGTTCATGACCACTTGATGTTCCGGTAGGGGCTCGACGGGTCCTGCGTGAGGGTGCGGTGGACGGCCAGGGACTCCTGGTACATCGGCTCGGGGTCGTCCTCGTCGAAGTGGATCAGCCGGGCCAGCAGATAGCCGAGCGAGAACTCGGCCCAGGAGCCGTAGGCCGGCCGGGCGGCTTCGAGGATCTGGTGCAGGGACTGCTCGGCCTCCTGCGGATCGCAGTAGCGGGCGCCGAGCGCGAGGCGTACGACGTTCACGGCGCGGCCGTGGTCGAAGGCGGCGAGGGTGTCGACCCAGCCGTCCGGCGGGAGGAGGCCGTCGATGCGGAACCGCTGCTCGTAGTGGGTGATCCGGCGCAGGAACTCCGTGGCCTCGGCCGGGTCCTCGCCGTAGGGGTCGTCCCGCTCGAAGTTCTCGGTGACCGTCGAGGCCCACTGCTCGTCGGTCGGCGGGTGGCCGAGGCGTGCGGTGAGACGGCGTCGCATCCCCAGGACGGACTCGGGGACCCGGCCGACCAGCCGGGTGGCGATCAGGGTCCGCAGCTTCTCCCGGAAGTCCGCGCGGTGGTGGACCGCCCAGGGCCGCCGCAGCCGGGCGACGTCCGTGGGGTAGTCCTCGTACTGGGCGCCGAGCGCGTTCCACACCAGGCCGTTGAGGACGGCGAGGTGCGCACCGAGCGCGAGGGCGTGCGCGACCGGCCCGTGCAGGTGCTCGCCGGCATGGGTGAGCAGTCGCAGCCGCGCGGGTCCGCCGCCGTGGGCGTCGGCCTCCTCCCAGGCCCGCCGGTCGGCGGGCCTGGCCGGCAGGGTGGCCTCGAAGGGGGTGTCCGGGTTGACCGCGAGCCGCCATCGGTCGTGCGGCCAGGCGGCGGCGAGCCTGCCGAGGGTGGTCTGCTTGAACACCCAGTCCGGGTGCCACGGCGGCAGCATGCCCTGGGTGAGGACCGGTACGACCGTGCGCCGGGTGGCCTTGTCGCGGCGGCTGGGGAGCGGCGGGGCGAAGCCGGGCGCGTCGGCGTGCAGCCGGGGGAGGAGCACGTAGAGGCGGGTCCTGCCGAGGGCGTCCAGGACGGCGTCCCGGTCCCCGCGCGCCCCTGCTTCGTAGAGCAGCCGCTCGGTGTACGTCGGTGCCGTCCAACTCCCCGTGGTCATGGGGAGATCCTATGAAACGGGGTGGCGGGGTCCGACTAGAGGCGGGCCGACTTCAGGGACATGTGGAGCAGAAGGCGGTCCTCGCCGTCGTCCAGGTCCAGGCCCGTGAGCTGTTCGACCTTGGACAGCCGGTAGTAGAGGGTCTGGCGGTGGACGCCGAGAGCGGCTGCCGTACGGCCCGCCTGGCCGGCGTTGTCGAGGAACACCTCGGCTGTGCGGGCCAGTTCGGCGTGCGCGGGGGCGAGCAGCGGCGCGACGGCGGGGTCGATCTCGGGGTGGTACAGCGCGGCGAGGAGGCGGTAGGGGCCGATCCCGGCCCATTCGGCGACCGGGCCGAGCTTCGGCTGCGCCGTGGCGGCACGGGCCGCCGTGCTGGCTTCCCGCCAGGCCGCCGGGAGCTCCGCGAGACCCCGCCGGGGGGTGGCGATACCGGCCGGGGCGTCCGCGCGCAGCCGCTCGGCGGCCGTATGGGCGGGGGAGAGATCCTCGGCCGTGCGCAGCCGTACGAGGACCGCGAGGGACTCGCCTTCCGTGAGCGTGGTGACGGCCGCCGCGCCGGGGACGGCCCGGATCGAGGGGGCCTCGCCCCGCCAGGGGGTCACGCAGACCACGGTGTGCAGACCGTCCGCACTCGGCCCCAGAGCCGCCCGGAGCGCCGCCAGGGCCATGTCGTTCTGCCGGCCCCGCCCGGCGGTCAGGACTGCGGCGAACTCGCGCGAGAGGTCGGCGCCCGCGCGCTCCTCGTCGGCGAGGAGGCCGCCGATCCGGGTGGCGACCTCCATCGCGGCGGTGAGCTGGGCGTGGGTGGGCCCGGGCTCGGCGTCGAGCAGCCAGACGTAGCCGAGGACCACGCCCCGATGCCGTACGGGGAGGCAGACGCGGTCCCGGAACACGCCGGCGTCCGGGGCGGCCGGGATACGGACCGGGCCGGTCGCCCGGGTGATGCCGAAGCCCTCGAACCAGGCGCGGACGGCGGGCGTCGACTTCCGGGTCAGGATCGAGCGGGTGCGGACCGGGTCCATCGCCATGTCGTCGTCGCTGTCGTGGGCCCCGAAGGCGATCAGCCCGAAGTCGCGGTTCTCCAGCGTCGCCGGGGCATCGAGGAGCGCCGAAATCTCGTCCACCAGTTCTTGGTAATCGCCCTTCACGGCGCCATTCTCGCATCCCCTCAGACATTTGTATGAGATGCCGCCCACAGATGCGTGACAGCTGTCGATGGCAGAGGATCGGAGCGATCCTTAGGTTTCACGGTGGTTCTCCGTGCTGTTCCCGATTGCTTACGAAAGTTCGGGTAGGCACCCTTCGTCACCTTGCCCTTCTGGAGGTCCCCGTGCTGGGTCCCGTGATCCTCGCCGCGTCCCGCAGCGACAAGATGCGCCGTTTCGTGTCGGCCGCCCCCGGGACCAAGCAGGTCGTGGACCGGTTCATCGCCGGCGAGACGGTCGAGCACGTCATCCCGATCGTCCAGGACATCACCGGCCGCGGCCTTGAGGTCACCCTCGACGTCGTCGGCGAGGACATCACCACCGTTGAGCAGTCCCACGCCGCGCGCGACGCGTACCTGGAGCTCGTCGGCCGCCTGAAGGAGCTGGGCCTCGGCGAGCGCGCCGAGATGTCGGTGAAGCTGTCGATGTTCGGACAAGCGCTGGAAGGCGGGCACGAGCTCGCCCTCGCCAACGTCCGCCCGGTCGTCGCGGCCGCCGCCGAGATCGGTACCACGGTCACCCTTGACGCCGAGGACCACACCACCCTCGACTCGATGTTCGCCATCCACGAGGAGCTGCGGAAGGACTTCCCGCAGACCGGCTGCGTCATCCAGGCGTACCTCTTCCGCACCGAGGACGACGCCCGCCGCCTCGCCGCCGAGGGCTCCCGCGTCCGGATCGTGAAGGGCGCCTACAAGGAGCCCGCCTCCGTCGCCATCCAGGACAAGCCCGAGATCGACAAGGCCTACGTCCGGATCATGAAGATCCTGATGGACGGCGAGGGCTACCCGATGATCGGCTCCCACGATCCGCGACTGATCTCGATCGGCCAGGAGCTCGCCCGCCGCGCGGGGCGCAAGCTGGACGAGTACGAGTTCCAGATGCTGTACGGCATCCGCAGCGAGGAGCAGAACCGGCTGGCCGCCGAGGGCCACCGGATGCGGGTGTACACCGCGTACGGCACCGACTGGTACGGCTACTTCATGCGCCGCCTCGCGGAGAAGCCGGCCAACCTCCTCTTCTTCGCCCGCTCCATCCTCACCAAGGGCTGAGCCCACCCCTCACAAGGAGTTACGAGACTCATGGACGCTGTGACCCAGGTCCCCGCTCCGGTCAACGAGCCGGTGCACAGCTACGCCCCCGGTTCCCCCGAGCGCGCCCGTCTTGAGGCGAAGCTCAAGGAGCTGGCCGACAACCCGCGCGAGCTGCCGATGACCATCGGCGGCGTCAAGCGCATGGGCGGCGGCGAGCGCGTCGACGTCGTGCAGCCGCACAACCACAAGTCCGTCATCGGCACCTTCGCCGGTGCCACCCAGCAGGACGCCCAGGACGCGATCGACGCCGCCCTGGCCGCCGCTCCGGCCTGGCGCGCGATGGCCTTCGACGACCGCGCCGCGATCATCCTGCGCGCCGCCGAGCTGCTGGCCGGCCCCTGGCGCGAGACGCTGGCCGCCTCCACGATGCTGGGCCAGTCGAAGACCGCGCAGCAGGCCGAGATCGACACCCCCTGCGAGCTCGTCGACTTCTGGCGCTTCAACGTGGCGTACGCCCGCCAGATCCTCGCCGAGCAGCCGCCGGCGACCTCCCCGGGCGTGTGGAACCGACTGGACCACCGCCCGCTTGAGGGCTTCGTCTACGCGATCACGCCGTTCAACTTCACGGCCATCGCGGGCAACCTGCCCACCGCCCCCGCCCTCATGGGCAACGTGGTGATCTGGAAGCCGTCCCCGACCCAGACCCACTCCGCCGTGCTCCTCATGGAGCTCCTGGAGGAGGCCGGTCTGCCGAAGGGCGTCATCAACCTGGTGACGGGCGACGGCATCGCCGTCTCCGAGGTGGCCCTGAACCACCGCGACCTGGCCGGTATCCACTTCACCGGTTCGACCAAGACCTTCCAGCACCTGTGGAAGACGGTCGGCAACAACATCGAGTCGTACCGCTCGTACCCGCGGATCGTCGGCGAGACCGGTGGCAAGGACTTCGTCGTCGCCCACCCGAGCGCCGACCGCGCGATCCTGAAGACCGCGCTGACCCGCGGCTCCTTCGAGTTCCAGGGCCAGAAGTGCTCCGCGTCCTCGCGTGCGTACGTCCCGGCCTCCATCTGGAACTCGGGCTTCAAGGAGGACTTCGCGGCCGAGGTCGACGGCATCAAGATGGGTGACGTCACCGACCTGTCGAACTTCATCGGCGCCGTCATCGACGAGCGTTCGTTCGCGAAGAACAAGGCCGCGATCGACCGCGCGAAGGCCGACGAGACCTGCGAGATCGTCGCCGGTGGCACGTACGACGACGCGGAGGGCTACTTCGTCCGTCCGACCGTCATCGCGTGCACCGACCCGGCGAACGAGGTCTTCACGACCGAGTACTTCGGCCCGATCCTCGCGATCCACGTCTACGAGGACGACAAGTACGAGGAGATGCTGGCGCAGATGGAGTCGGTCTCGGCGTACGCGCTGACCGGCTCGATCATCGCCGGTGACCGGGCGGCCGCGGCCGACGCGATGGAGAAGCTCCGTTTCGCGGCGGGCAACTTCTACATCAACGACAAGTCGACCGGCGCCGTCGTCGGCCAGCAGCCCTTCGGTGGCGGCCGCGCCTCGGGCACGAACGACAAGGCCGGCGCCCTGCAGAACCTGATGCGCTGGACGCTGACCCGCGCGATCAAGGAGACCCTGGTCCCGCCGACCGAGTACGGCTACCCCCACATGGGCTGACGCCCCCTGGGCCGCCCTGAGGCCCACCCCTGACACCGCCCCCCTCCTGGACCCCCAACCCAGGACGGGGGCGGTTCTCATGCGGTGGGCTTACGCTGCTGGGAGGGGGTTCGGTGAGGAGGCACGACATGCCTGGTTCGACGACGATCCGCCCCGGGCACGGGGTCGACGGGATCGAGCACCTCGACGCGTTGCGGATGATGTCCCTGATGAAGGAGCTGCACCGGCTGCTGACCGAGCCGGGACCTGACGGGATCACCGACGCGCAGGTCGCGGCCCTGCGCGCGGGCGAGGGCGACCATCGAGAGCCCTTCACCGACTGGGTGGAGCGAATGGCCCGCGACCTGGAGAAGGCTACGGCCTGACGAGGACGCGCCGCGCGAGGAAGTCACCGATCAGCTCGGCGATCCGGGGCGCGTGCGTCTCCAGGGCGAAGTGGCCCGTCGGCAGGAGGTGGATCTCCGCGTCCGGGAGGTCGCGGAGGAAGGCCTTCGCGCCCGCCGGGACGAAGACCTCGTCGCCCTCGCCCCAGACGGCGAGCAGCGGGACCTGGGTGGCGCGGAAGTACTCGTGGAAGGCCGGGTACAGGGCGAAGTTGGAGCCGTAGTCGGCGATCAGGCCCAGCTGGATGTCGTCCTGGCCGGCGCGGGCCGTCAGGGCGGCGTCGTGGTGCCAGGCGTCGGGGCTGAGCAGGTCGCGGAACTCGGCCGGGACGCCCGTCTCGTACTGCCACTTGATGCCGTCGAGCGAGCGGATCGCGCGGACCGGCTCCTCGGTCTCGGGGGTGCGGTCCGCGATCAGGGCGAGGACCGGGGACCACGCGTCGGCGCCGAGTCCCTCCTCGTACGCGTTCCCGTTCTGGGTCACGATCGCGGTGACGCGCTCGGGGTGGGCGAGCGCGAGGCGCAGGCCGATGGGGGCGCCGTAGTCCTGGACGTAGAGGGCGAACCGGTCCAGGCCCAGGGCCTCGGTGAACTCCGCCGTGACGGCGGCCAGTTCGGCGAAGGTGTAGTCGAACTCCTCGGCCGACGGCGCCGCGCTGCGGCCGAAGCCGATGTGGTCGGGGGCTACCAGGCGGAACCTGTCGGCGAGGAGCGGGATCAGGTCGCGGAACATGTGCGAGCTGGTGGGGAAGCCGTGCAGCAGGAGCAGGACGGGCGCGTCGGCGGGGCCGGCCTCCCGGTAGAAGACCTCGTGGCCGCGGACGGTGGTGGTGCGGTGGTGGACCTGCGTCGCGCTTGCCATCTCTAACCCCTTGAGGTGTTGTGACCGGTTACGCCTTGAGTCAAGCAGGTGCCTGTGTAACCAGTCAAGTGCGCCGAAGGGGTTAGAGGCGCCCGCGCGGCAGACTGGGGGCATGACGGACTCCGTGCGTGTCGCACCCACCCATGAGCTCGGCCCCCAACGGCTGCGTGCCGTACGGGAGATGCTCGACGTCGCCTTCCGGGGCGGGTTCTCCGACGAGGACTGGGACCACGCCCTCGGTGGCGTCCACGCCTGGGTGGAGGACGAGCGCGGGGTGGCCGCCCATGGCAGCGTCATCCTGCGGCGGGTGCTCCATGGGGGCCGCTCGTACCGGGTCGGATACGTCGAGGGCGTGGGCGTGCGCGACGACCGGCGGCGGCAGGGGCTCGGCGGGCTCGTGATGGCCGAGCTGGAGCGGGTGATCGACGGGGCGTACGTGTTCGGGGCGCTGTCCGCCTCCGAGGACGGCGCCGGGCTGTACGCGGCGCGCGGGTGGCGCCTGTGGGAGGGGCGGATCGAGGCGCTCGCGCCCGACGGGATCGTCCACCTGCCCGATGAGGAGGGGTCGGTCTATGTCCGGTCGGCGGGCGGCCGCGTCCTTCCGTCCCCGGCCGCCGCCGCGCTCGTCTTCGACTGGCGCGACGGCGACGTGCTCTGAGCCTTGGGAGGGCTCAGTCCTCGCAGCCCTTGGTGGCGTCCCGCTTCAGGCCGATCACCCCGCCCGCCAGTCCGAACAGCGCGGCGAAGATCGCCACGGACGGCGGCAGATCGAAGGCGCCGACGGTGGTCGTCACGACCGCGACGACGACCAGCAGCAGCCAGACCGCGAAGAGCGTCTTGCCCTTGCGGCTGAGGAAGAGCCATCGGCCGGGCCGCTCGGGCAGGGTGTCGAGAGCCCCGGCCGGTCCTTCGCTCGCCGCCTTCGGGCGCTTGAAGTAGGCGAAGAGCATCCACTCCCCGCACATCTCCCACCCTTCCGGCGTCAGCCGGTCGAGCGCCTCGTCGCGCCGCCTCCCGTTGATCAGCTCACGGCGATACTCCCAGCGCAGAGCGGCGCCCGGCACCCGCCGGCACATGAACCGGCCGAGCGTGTCGAGGCCTTCGACCTCCCAGCCCTGGTCGCCGTGGAGCGCGAGCAGTCGCCGGTCGTTGTAGATGTCGGCCGTCCAGAGCCAGGTCTCGGCCTTCTCGGCGGGCTCCGCCGCCGCCGGCACCGTGCCGCCCAGGCGCGCCGCGAAGTCGGCGGCCGGGCCGAACTCCTCCTCCGGCGACGTGCCCGTATCGGCGAGGTGCCCGCGTAGTTCGGCGACGGTGGAGGCGATCTGCTCCGCCGGTACGCCGGCTCCGCGCAGCGCGTCGGTCAGCTCGTCGAAGTACGTGCTCGGCTCGGTGTTCATCGTGGTCCCCCGGTCTTCAGCATGGTCCGTACGGCGGTGTGGAAGGTCAGCCACGCCCCGCTCTCTGTGGTGAGGTGGCTCCGGCCCTGTTCGGTGAGGCGGTAGTAGCGTCGCCCCGGCCCCCGCTCCGCGGCCCGGAACTCGGCCTCCACCAGCCCGGCTTCCTCCAGCCGGTTCAGTACGGGATAGAGCGTCCCGCCCTTGATCTCGCCGAGCCCCGCCTCGGCGAGCGCCTTGGAGATCTCGTACCCGTAACTCTCCTCCTCCGTGAGGCAGGAGAGGACGAGGAGGTCCAGGACGCCCTTGAGCCAACTTGATCTGCGGTCTGCGGCCATGGCTGTATTCCATCACTAGATAGGTAGGAATGCAATCTAGGTGGGGTAGCCAGCTGGCCTGCTGGATCAGGCCGTGACCGGTCGCCGTCTCAGATAGTAGGAAGTCCGAGTAATTGTGGAGACAGACGCGGTCGGCTGTCCTAGCTTTGTAGGAGCCGAACGTCTCGCTCCATCAGCGAATGGCGGTCGTGAGCGCGACAGCCCTTGTGCAGGCAACCCCTGCGGGCCCGCTCCCCGCCCCTTCCGGCGCCTTCGATCACCACTGATCTCGGATCATCACTGATCTCAAGGAGTCGATCCCCCATGGCCGCTGAGACCGCCCGCCGTGTCCGCCACTCCGTCGCCCGCCCGAGCGGCGACGACGCCCGTAAGAACGCCGCCGCCGCCCTGCAGCGTGCCCTCGACCGCCGTGACAACGGCGGGTCGACCGGGCACTAGGCGCTAGGGCCTGTCCGCCGGACAGGCCCTAGGTGTATTGCCCTGTGAGGTTGGGGACGCGGCTGGCGGGTGGTTTGCCTGCGAGGGCGGTGTGTCCGCGGTGGTGATTG
>NZ_JAUPWM010000086.1:0-1673 GCF_032436795.1 Streptomyces sp. P9(2023) | reverse complement strand
GGCGAAGCGAAGTACCGAAAGGGAAAAGAAGTAGTCTGCTTAACATTAAGTTGGACTTGCTAGGGATACGGCAAGTTGCCTTACGCGGGCTTTGTGAGCGGTCTGCGGTGAACGAATAGTAGCCGTAGTTAAATGAGTTTGCCACGACTGGAGGCGGTAGTCCAGTCCGGTGTCTATACATATACGGCAGTCCATTGCGGGCTGTCTATTTATTTAGGAGGTGTGCCATGGCTAGAGCAGACAAACAAGGACCCCACCGTGTGGCTTTTGAAAGAAACAAGAAGCGCATACTAAAGACAAAACACACCTGTGGAATCTGCGGTCAAGATGTAGACAAGACGCTTGCTTATCCGCATCCGTTGTCTCCAGTGATTGACCATATCATTCCAGTATCAAAAGGTGGTCATCCTAGTTCGCTAGAAAATTTGCAACTTAGTCACATGGGGTGTAATCGTCAAAAGTCAGATAAAATGTTTGAAAACCCAAGCGAACCGAAAGTATTAGGTAATAGGAACCTGCCACACAGCATAGATTGGACAACTTATAAAGCATAAAAAAAGCCAGACTATTTGTCTGACTTCTTCTTGTTTAGATATTCAATTAGTGCTTCATTTACTATCTTAGCTTGTGGAATCATAGTTTTATCCGAGTACTCACGTAACCGTTCTATCAGTTCCTCATCAAGTGTATAAGTAACTCTCTTCTTAGCCATTTAATGCACCTCCTTATAGATACAATATTGCCATACAAACATTGCAAATGCAAGTCTAATATGATACAATATAAGTATGTCAAGGAGGTAATAAGAATGATAAAGAGATGTGACATATGTAATACAGAGTTCAAAACAATAAACCCTATGAAAAAGTACTGTTCCCCAGAGCGTGCAAAGCAAGGCGTGAAGGTCAGAGGTGCCAATAGAAGGGGAGCTGATATTATAAAGGATTGCCCAATATGCGGGGAACGATTTGAGACAAGGAAGAATGGAGCACTAACAAAGTATTGTTCTAAAAATTGTTCTGATGAAGCTAGAAGAATAAGGAATAGGGATAGATGGAGAGAAGCTAACCCTGGGTGGGATGATGGAACTAACAAGGCATGTGAATGGTGTGGACAGGCTTTTACAGTACCAGCAAGGAATGCACACATAGCAAGATTCTGTAGTGAAGAATGCAAAAGCAGGTCAAAGGGTCATATGCCATTAGAAAAATATAAAATTATTTTAGAGAAGCAAAAACAAGACACTGCAGAAAGAAAAGAAAGACAGCGATTGATTAAAAAAATATATCAATTACTTAAAAAAAGAAATTAATATTAAAGAAAAAGAAATCGAGGAACAAAATAGAATTGCTTTATTAACAAGAGAGTGTGTAGAATGTGGAGATATATTTTATAATCCATCTCCTAATGTCTTAGTATGTTCCACAGAATGTAGTCGCAAACGAAACAGAAGAATATCAAGAACTATATACAAGGGGAGAATAAACAATAGTAACTTAGTGGATAAAAGCATTACATTAACAAAGCTATACAATAGGGATGATGGCATGTGTTACTTATGTGGCATACAATGTGATTGGGATGATAAAGTGATAACAGATAAAGGGTATACAATAGTTGGTAAAAGCTATCCATCAATTGAACATGTGATTCCTTTATCAAAAAATGGAAAG
>NZ_JAUPWM010000206.1:0-378 GCF_032436795.1 Streptomyces sp. P9(2023) | reverse complement strand
GCTAACAGGCGCTGTCGCCTTTCGGCGCGACTGGATGGCGCGGGTAGGCGTCACACCATCGACTGCACTCGTCGCCACGGTCAAGGGTGACAGCATGTTACCAACCCTCTCTGACGGAGATCTCGTACTGATCGACTCGGCAAAGCGGATTCCTCGTGGTCGGCGCATTTATGCTCTGATAGCCCCTGACGGCGAGGCGCGCATAAAACGACTGGAGAAGTTACCAGCCGGCTTGCTTCTCCAATCAGATAACGATGATTATGCCTCGGAACTCATCCCCACGCACGACGCGGATCGGGTGAACATTTTGGGTGAAGTTGTCTGGTGGGGGCATACAGTGGGGGGGGGGAGCGATGGCACGTTGCGCTGAATGCGAGA
>NZ_JAUPWM010000205.1:0-379 GCF_032436795.1 Streptomyces sp. P9(2023) | reverse complement strand
GCAGCTCATCATTGGGCGCTACCGAAATTACCGGCATCTCGTTATCCACCAGCGCCAACGGGCCGTGCTTCAGCTCACCCGCAGGATAGGCTTCCGCGTGGATGTAGGAGATCTCCTTGAGCTTCAGGGCGCCTTCCAGAGCAATCGGATAGTGGGCACCACGGCCCAAGAACAGCGCATGATGCTTTTCGGCAAACGCCTGGGAAAGCGCTTCGATCTGCGCATCGAGGCCTAGCACCTGCTGGCAGAGCGATGGCAGGGACTGAAGACCCGCCAGAATCTCCGGCTGCTCCGGCTGGCCTTTCGCTTTACTGACGGAAAGCGTCAGCAGCAGCAGTGCGATCAACTGCGTCGTGAATGCCTTGGTGGAGGCCACGCC
>NZ_JAUPWM010000085.1:0-1745 GCF_032436795.1 Streptomyces sp. P9(2023) | reverse complement strand
CGACTCGTCGCGACCAACGTGAAGAAACTCGTCAATAACAACTCGAACTGACATGAACAGGATCACGAGACACTAGGGCCACGACCTCCGCCACGAAGCAGCCAGGCGGGGATTTTCGGCCAACAGTGAGCCGGGAGATTTGGGCGGGAAGTTGCCACGGGCGTCACTGACCGTAAGAGAGGCCTCTGGGGCACGGACCGGCCCATCGGGGGGTATCGGCCGCCGATTCCCGGATTCATAACGTCCGCTTTGTTTTCGAAGAGTGGAAATGACCTGCGCGGACGCACGTCACGCGGGGTCATCTGGACCTGCGCTCGAGTCCCCGAGGATGCGTCCTGAAGGGGCGGGTGGGGTGCTGACAGAGATCGTCTTCGCGGGGCACGATCACGGTGCGTCGCTCTGCCCCACGAAAGGACATCGATGTCGCTCAAGGTGCTGCTCGCCAACGCCCCCAACCCCACGGCCAACGGAAACGCGTCCAACTACGCCTGCTATCCACACATCGGCGTCATCCAGCTCGCCACCGCCGTGCGCGACTCCTACGGAGGGCAGGTGGAGCTCCAGGTGGTGGATGGGGGCATCAGCAACACCGCGCAGGTGCAGCAGGCCGTCCGGGACTTCGCGCCGGATCTCGTGGGGATCAGCGCACTGACGCCGACGTACGGTGAAGCCCTCAAGATCGCGGCCACGGCCGAACAGGCCGGCGCCCGGGTCGTCCTGGGCGACGACCACGCCGGGTTCTTCCCCGAGCTGATCCTCGACAACCGGCCCGAGATCGACTACATCGTCGCCAACGACGTCGGCGAGACCCCGTTCGTCGAGCTCATCGGCGCCCTGATCCGGGGCGGATCGGTGACCGGCGTCTCCTCACTCGTGCACCGCCGTGACGGCGTCGCCGTGCGCAACCACGCGCCCCAGTACGCCCTCACCGACCGCAACACCATCCCCGACCTCGGGTTCATACGCGACGAACTCGACGTCTACGCCGAGACCTACCGCGAGCAGTTCGGGCATCTCCACAGCCACAAGGTCATCCCCATCACCGTCAACAACGCCCGTGGTTGCGAGAACGGATACAAGCGCTGCACGTACTGCAGCATCGCCGACCTCCGGGTCAACACCGGTGATCCGCGCGGCTTCTGGAAGGCCATCGATGTCTACAACCGGGAATTCGGCATCAACCTCTTCTTCGAGGTGTACGACAGCTTCACGGCCAGCCCCCGGTACGTCGACGCCCTGATCGACGCGACTCCCCCGCATCTGCGCCGGCGCATCGACAACGGCGAACTCGAAGTCATGGTCTACGCCCGGGCGCTCGGCCTCACCAAGCGCAACAACGTCGACAAGTGCCGCCTCGGGGTCACCCGCGTCAACATCGGCCTTGACGCCGCCGACCCGGAGATGCTAGAGGCCCAGCGGAAGAACAAGACCACCGACGCCACCAACCTGGAGGCGATCCGGATGCTCAACAAGGCGGGGATCTCCGTGCACGCGTCGTACATCGCCGGAGCGCCCGGCGAGCGGGCCCGGACCCTGGACCGGACCATCGACGGAATCCGGCAGATGCTCGGCGAGGTGGAGCTGTCCTCGGTGGAGTTCTCGCGGTTCATACCGCTGCCGAACAGCCCCGCCTGGGATCTCCTCGTCGACTACGAACGGCCGAACTTCTTCAACGTGATCTAGCAAGGAATCCCGGCCCTTTAGGGCTCGGGAGGAATTGCTTCTCTGGACTGCTCTAACGCCCG
>NZ_JAUPWM010000204.1:0-380 GCF_032436795.1 Streptomyces sp. P9(2023) | reverse complement strand
CGGATTTGCCCAGTTTAGCGGTGATTCGTGCCTCGCTTCGTACGTATCTTGAGCAATCGCCGGTATGCGACGGGGAGCGTTTTGCTCGCCACTTGCATAAGGCGTTGCGTGCCATTTGGCAGCGCTATTGCGAAGGTAAGGCCCCTGCTGCCCTAAGCTTCAACAAGGGTGGGCAAGCTTGGTTTGAAGATGAAGGTACGCCAGTCAAGTTACCTCAGCATCTGCGTATGGATGGTGAAGGGTTCGACTGGCCCCTGGAATCCACCATTACGGTATTCGACAACGGCGCGAACCTGGCTAGTCGCAGCGATGCCGAACAATTACTCGGCAGTGGTCATATCGCCATTCTAGCTTTTGATCCAATCGAACGCTTATCCAAC
>NZ_JAUPWM010000084.1:0-1746 GCF_032436795.1 Streptomyces sp. P9(2023) | reverse complement strand
TGATCTCGCAGATGGCGGCGCCGGAGGTGAGGGAGGCGCCGACTTCGGCGGCCAGGCCCTTGACGGTGCCGGAGCGGTGGGCGTTGAGGGGCTGTTCCATCTTCATGGCCTCCAGGACGACGATCAGATCGCCTTCCTTGACCTCCTGGCCCTCCTCGACCGCGACCTTCACGATCGTTCCCTGCATCGGGGAGGCGAGGGTGTCTCCGGAGGCGGTCGGGCCGGACTTCTTCGCCGCCCGCCGCTTCGGCTTCGCGCCGGCCGCGAGCCCGGTGCGGGCCAGCGTCATGCCGAGCGAGGACGGCAGGGAGACTTCGAGGCGCTTGCCGCCGACCTCGACGACGATCGTCTCCCGGCCGGTCTCGTCCTCCTCCGCGTCGCTGCCCGCGGGCGCGAACGGCGGGATCTCGTTGACGAACTCGGTCTCGATCCACCGGGTGTGAACCGTGAACGGGTCCGCGGTGAAGGCGGGGTCGACCACGACGGCCTGGTGGAAGGGGATGGCGGTGGCCATGCCCTCGATCTTGAACTCCGCCAGCGCCCGAGCCGCCCGCTGCAACGCCTGCTCACGGCTGGCGCCGGTGACGATCAGCTTCGCCAGCAGCGAGTCCCAGGCTGGGCCGATCACGGAGCCGGACTCCACGCCCGCGTCCAGACGGACACCCGGGCCCGACGGCGCCGCGAACGTGGTCACCGTGCCGGGGGCGGGCAGGAAACCGCGGCCGGGGTCTTCGCCGTTGATACGGAACTCGAAGGAGTGACCGCGCACCGCGGGGTCTCCGTAGCCGAGTTCCTCGCCGTCGGCGATCCGGAACATCTCGCGGACGAGGTCGATGCCGGTGACCTCTTCGGTGACCGGGTGCTCGACCTGGAGACGGGTGTTGACCTCCAGGAAGGAGATCGTGCCGTCGGTGCCGACGAGGAACTCGACCGTTCCGGCGCCGACGTAGCCGGCCTCCTTCAGGATCGCCTTCGACGCCGTATACAGCTGCTCGTTCTGCGCCTTCGACAGGAACGGCGCGGGGGCCTCCTCCACCAGCTTCTGGTGCCGGCGCTGCAGCGAGCAGTCACGGGTGGAGACCACGACCACGTTGCCGTGGGTGTCGGCCAGGCACTGGGTTTCGACGTGCCGGGGCTTGTCGAGATAGCGCTCGACGAAGCACTCGCCCCGCCCGAACGCCGCGACCGCCTCACGGACCGCGGAGTCGTACAGCTCGGGGACTTCTTCCAGGGTGCGGGCGACCTTCAGCCCGCGCCCGCCGCCACCGAACGCGGCCTTGATCGCGATCGGCAGACCATGCTCCCGCGCGAACGCCACGACCTCGTCCGCACCCGAGACCGGGTCGGGCGTGCCCGCGACCAGCGGGGCACCGGCCCGCTGCGCGATGTGCCGGGCGGCGACCTTGTCACCGAGATCACGGATGGCCTGCGGCGGCGGGCCGATCCAGGTCAGACCGGCATCCAGGACGGCCTGGGCGAAGTCGGCGTTCTCGGAGAGGAAGCCGTAACCCGGGTGGATCGCGTCCGCACCCGAATCCTTCGCCGCCTGCAGCACCTTGACCATGTCGAGATAGGACGCGGCCGGGGTGTCACCGCCCAGAGCGAACGCCTCGTCGGCCGCGCGGACATGCGACGCGTCCCGGTCCGGCTCGGCGTAGACGGCTACGCTCGCGATCCCGGCATCCCGGCACGCCCGGGCGACGCGGACAGCGATTTCGCCACGGTTGGCGATGAGCACCTTGCGCA
>NZ_JAUPWM010000083.1:0-1752 GCF_032436795.1 Streptomyces sp. P9(2023) | reverse complement strand
AGGGTACGCAGTTTTAGAAACAGACCAGAATGACAATCCTATTTTGGAAGCGTATTTTACACCAACTGAAACATGGTACTATCCAAAAGATAGCGAACCTTATAGTATTCCGAATCCAACGAATCAACCGCTATTAGTACCAATTATTCACAGGCCAGACGCAGTAAGACCATTCGGTCGTAGTCGAATCACACGGTCGGGAATGTATCAGCAAAAAGCCGCCAAACGTACTTTGGAACGTGCCGAAGCAACCGCAGAATTTTATTCGTTCCCACAAAAATACGTTTTAGGAACAAGCCAAGATGCCGAGGCATTAGATAAGTGGAAAGCGACAGTTTCAACCGTTTTAGAGATTACTAAAGATGATGACGGAGAAAAGCCAGTTGTCGGACAGTTTGCCACAGCGAGCATGGAACCATTCTACGGTCAGTTAAAAATGTATGCTTCATTATTCGCAGGTGGTTCTGGGTTGACACTAGACGACTTAGGCTTCCCGTCTGACAATCCATCAAGTGTTGAGGCTATCAAAGCAAGTCATGAAAACTTACGTGCATCTGCTAAAAAAGCGCAACGATCATTCGCAAGTGGATTTTTAAATGTTGCGTATATAGCAGTTTGTTTACGTGACAATCAACCATATGAACGCACAATGTTCATGAATACCAAAATCATTTGGGAACCATTGTTTGAAATTGACGGTGCTAGTCTTTCAACAATCGGAGACGGTCTAATTAAGATTTCTCAAGCGTATCCAGAATTAAATATTGGCGAAGTATTATTCCAGACAACTGGTATAAAGGATGGTGAGACAGATGGTTGATGATATTGTCCCAAAATTATTAGATGACTCGAAAAAAGAGTTTTTAAACAAGTATAAAGCCAATAAAAAAATACCGAAGTTGTTAGAGACCAAAAATCATGCTAATGCTTATTTATACGCTCAAGAGGTTGGCAACATTTTAGCAGAGGTTTTTGATAGTAAATTATCCGCGAGCATTTTGCCAGATGGCAAGATGTTTTTTAATATCGCAGAAAGGATATTAAATGAAACACTTGGAAATAATCATAAGTTGGTTACTGACTACGCAGTCGAATTGCAAACCGCCTTGAATAAAGAGGCTGGCATCGGATTAAAACCTAAGAAGAATAAAATCAACCAGGATAAAGTTGATGGAATAGTTAACAGATTATCTTCCGAAGATAATTTTGATGAAGTCAAATGGATTCTAAAAGACCCAGTTGTCAATTTTTCGCAGTCAGTCATTGATGATTTTATTATGACTAATGTCGATTTTCATGCAAAAGCAGGGTTAAAGCCAAAACTAACTAGATATGTGGTTGGTAAATGTTGCAAGTGGTGTGAAAACTTAGCAGGCACCTACGACTATCCAGTCGATAAAATCATTTATGCAAGGCATGAAAATTGTGACTGTGTGGTTGAATATCATCCCAAAGACGGACGAGGTATTCAAAACGCTTATTCGAAAAGATGGAGGTAACTACTTGATAATTTTGCAAATGGCATTATTTTTAAGCGGAAGGAAGTGATCTAACATCTCCCAGCGATAGGGTTATCATGCAATACGGTTGGAAGGAAATAGTGATGGTCAAAACTAAAGAAAAACTTGGCAATCAGCATCCCACTCAATCGGTAAACTTACATTGGACTAAAACACTATCACCAGAAGCACTTGGTTAGTATTTAAGGCCAGTCTTTACATAATAACCAAGTGCTTCTGGTGATAGTGTTTT
>NZ_JAUPWM010000203.1:0-383 GCF_032436795.1 Streptomyces sp. P9(2023) | reverse complement strand
CATTCGGAGTATTGCCCAACTTCGGCAAAGTTGAAGGTATGATCTATGTCTCTGACAGTATGGAGAACGGTGTAAAGTCTGCACGAAACAACACCGAGTTCCGTTACAACAACTCGGAGTTTATGCAGGAATACGTCCCGTACAGGAAGTTCACCGACAACTATATTGAGTTTGGCAACAAAGACGGTCATTGTCTTGGTATCAAAATGTTCGGTGCCAAGACTGGCCTTCGTGGTACGAAGATTTTTGGTAAACGTCCAAAGATCGCAGTGCTCGATGACTTGCTCTCTGATGATGATGCACGGTCACCGACTGCCATTAATGCAATCAAGGACACTATCTACAAGGGTGTAAACTACGCTCTTGATCCAGTGGATCGTAAG
>NZ_JAUPWM010000202.1:0-383 GCF_032436795.1 Streptomyces sp. P9(2023) | reverse complement strand
GCGCAGCATTACCCGAAAGCCTAGCGGAAAGTGAGTTGTTTGGTCATGTCAAAGGCGCCTTCACTGGTGCAAATCAGCACCGAGCGGGTAAATTTGAACTTGCAGATGGGGGAACACTGTTTCTCGACGAAGTCGGCGAATTGCCGTTAATCCTGCAAGCCAAATTGCTCCGTGTGATTCAGCAAGGAGAACTACAACGTGTTGGCAGTGATAAACACCTTTTGGTTAATGTCCGGATCATTGCAGCCAGCAACCGTAATTTAGCTCAAGAAGTCGCAGAGGGGCATTTTCGTGCGGATTTATTTCACCGCCTCAATGTTTTTCCCATAACGGTCCCCCCATTGAGAATACGTGAAGGGGATATTCCTGTACTGGCTGGTTAC
>NZ_JAUPWM010000082.1:0-1768 GCF_032436795.1 Streptomyces sp. P9(2023) | reverse complement strand
GTCAACTACCCGGCCCTGAAGGGCCAGGCTTGGAGGTAGAGCCCAACTGGCTGCTGGGTGGTCTCCTCCGTCCAGCACCCTAAGCGGGTGCAGGGGCGTGTGACTCCGCCCCGCTTCGCCACAACTCCAGCGCACGGGCGCGGATGTTGCGGGAGGCATTGCGGTCGGCGTGGTCAACGAATCCGCACGACCGGCACGCGAACCGCCCCTGAGAGACACGGTTCAGCTTGTCTGTGTGCCCGCACTCCGCGCACATGCGGGAGGTGTAGGCGGGGTCAACGAACAGTACGGGGACACCGGCGCGACGCGCCTTGTACTCCACGAACTGTCCGAGCTGGGCGAAGGCCCAGGAATGCAGCGCGACCCGTTGGGGCTTGCGAAGCCGTACCCGAGTGCGGATACCGGCAAGGTCTTCCATGCCGATCCCGCGCCCGGTGCGTTCAGCCTCGGTCACGATGCGCTTCGAGATGATGTGGTTGGTCCCGGTCGCCTTGCGCTGCTCCTTGCGGCGCTGCCGCTTGAGGACCCGCTTGGCGGACTTGGTGCCCTTCTTCTGGAGCTTGGCCCGCAGGGCAAGCTGGCGCTTGCGGTAGCGGTTCAGTCCGCGTCCGGCGTGGATCTTCCCGTCGGAGGTGGTGGCGATGTTGACGATGCCGAGGTCCACGCCGAGGAAGTCGGTGGGCTCGTACTGTTCGGCCTCGGGGATCTCGCACGTGGCGATGAGGAACCACATGCCGTCACGGTGGACGAGGTCCGATTCGCCCTTGCGGTACCCGGCGAGCATCTTGCGGGCCTGCTCGGAACAGACGAACCGCACGCCCCGGAGACGCCCGGCGGTGGTCCAGATGGACACGGTCTGCTCATCGACCTGCCAACTGAGACACCGGTCGTCAAACGGCTGAGCCGCATCCCCACGGAAGACGATCGGCTTCGACTCGGCCTTCGTCCGGCGCTTCGAGCCTGGTTTGCCAAGGTTGCCGTTGCGGATGTTCGCCTTGAGTGTCGAGTACGAGTCGGCGACCTTCCGCAGCACATGCAGCGCGGGCTGAGCCGACAGACCCCGGATCTTCAGGTCGTGGTAGGCGAAGCCCTGCAATGCCTTGCGGGAGAACTCGCCCCTCTCGTACGCCTGGCCTGACAGCCAGTTCGCCGCGTCGTTCGCCGTGCGCAGAGTGCACTCAAGTGCCGACGCCACCTCGGGCGTCGGCATGAGGCGAACCTGCACGACGATCTTCATACGGGCATCGTAGCATCGTGTCTATGTCACCACGATGGGAACGAAACCCCGATATTCGCAGGGGCCGCAGCGTCGTCTACACCCTCCACGTGCATCTGGTCTTCGTCCCGAAGTACCGGCGTGGAGTCTTCACCGACGAGATCCTGACCCGCTGCGAAGAGATCATGCGAGAGGTCTGCGCCAAGGCCAACGCCGAGCTGCGCGAGTTCAACGGCGAACGCGATCACGTCCACCTGCTCATCCACTACCCACCACAGGTCAAGCTGTCCGCACTCGTCGGCTCCCTCAAGGGCGTCTCTGCCCACTACCTGCGCAAGGAGTACTCCGACCACATCCGCAAGTACCTGTGGGGCGACCACTTCTGGTCACCCTCATACTTCGCGGCCTCCGCTGGCGGGGCACCGCTATCCGTCATCAAGGAGTACATCGAGCAGCAGAAACGCCCGCTGTAAGGCGGGCGTTAGAGCAGTCCAGAGAAGCAATTCCTCCCGAGCCCTAAAGGGCCGGGATTCCTTGCTAGATCACGTTGAA
>NZ_JAUPWM010000201.1:0-384 GCF_032436795.1 Streptomyces sp. P9(2023) | reverse complement strand
CGTAAAGATTTTGTGGCTGATTCAATCATCAAGCGCCAGCCAAAAGTGGTGGGTATTTACCGTTTGATCATGAAAGCCGGGTCGGATAATTTCCGCGCATCGAGCATTCAAGGCATTATGAAACGGATTAAAGCCAAGGGTATTGACGTGGTGGTTTATGAGCCGGTACTCGATGAGCCGGAGTTTTTCCATTCACGAGTAATTAAAGATTTAAACGAGTTTAAACAAACCGCGGATGTGATTGTCTCTAACCGTATGGTGGAAGAGTTAGCGGATGTGGTCGATAAGGTCTACACCCGTGATTTGTTTGGTAGTGATTAGGGAAGAGCAGGTCCTAGGGGAAAAGCAAAATCCAAGAACCTAGGACCTAAAACCTAACTCCCC
>NZ_JAUPWM010000081.1:0-1904 GCF_032436795.1 Streptomyces sp. P9(2023) | reverse complement strand
CCTGACAACACACCCCTCCATCAAGGACGCCATCGTCACCGCCACCGACAACCACCTCACCGCCTACCTCATCCCGGACCACGAACACGATGCCCAGGACGACTCATCACACGTCGCCGACTGGGAGAGCGTGTTCGACACCATGCGCTCCGAAGTCGGGGTGAGTGCGAGCGACTTCGACACCACCGGCTGGACCAGTACGTACACCGGCGAGCAGATCCCGGACGCGGCCATGCGGCTGTGGGTCGAGGAGAGCGTGGCCCGCATCCTCGAATGCCGACCGAACCGGGTACTGGAGATCGGCTGCGGTACCGGTCTGCTGGCCACCCGTATCGCACCGCACGCTGCATACACCGGCGTGGACATCTCCGCCGACACCCTCGCCACCGTACGGGCCTACTTCGACGCACGCCCCGAGTACGCCGGGCGCGTGGACCTCCTCCAGCACGACGCACGCGATCTGACGGGCATCGCGGACGGCAGTGTCGACTGCGTGGTCATCAACTCCGTCGCCCAGTACTTCCCCAGCGGCCGGTACCTCCTGGACGTCCTGCGCGAGGCCGCCCGCGTGCTGTCCGACAGCGGTACGCTCTTCGTCGGAGACGTACGGGACCTGAGGCTGCTGGACGCCTTCCACGCCTCCGTCGAACTGTTCCAGGCAGCTCCCACGGACACCGCCCGGGACATCGCCGGACGCGTGGCCGCGCGCGCCGCACGCGAGCGGGAACTGGCCATCGACCCGGATCTCTTCCGAGGGCTGCGGAACCTGGGGTTCACCGAACTGAGCCTGCGGGTCAGGACGGGTGACGCGCAGACAGAGATGTCGGACTACCGGTACGACGCGATCCTGTACAAGGCCGCGCCTTCCGAGCCCGCTGGCCCCGCCGGCCTCCTGGTCCTGGATGGCCGGAAGCCCACCGTCCTCGACGAGCTGACCTCCGTACTCGAAGAAGCCCCGCCGGGCATGGGGGCGGTGCTGCTGCGCGGCGTACCCAATCCGCGCCTCGTCAACGATCTCGCCACCGCGCAAGAGCTGGTCGAAGGCTCGGTGCGCGGCCGGCCCGAGCCGGCCGGATTCCGCCCCGACGACCTGCGAGCGGTCGCCGCCGCAACGGGCTGGCGGCTGGAAGCACGGCTCACCGACGTCCCGCACGAGGTGGATGTCGTGCTGCACCGCCGCGAGCCGGCGGCGTACGTGACCGAGCCCTGCCTGGACCAGGACGTGGAGAACCGGCTCGGCCGGCTGGTCAACCGGCCCGCCGCTCCCAGGTCGGCGTCCCGGCTGAGGGAATCCGTGCAGCGGCACGCGGGCGAGACTCTGCCCTCCTACATGCTGCCGGAGCGCTATGTACTGCTGGAGCGCTTCCCCCTGACCGCCAACGGCAAGGTCGACCGGGGCCGGCTGCCCGCGCCTGGTTCGGTGATGGAACCCGACGCGCCCCAAGACTCCACCGGGCCGCGCAATCTGCTGGAGGAACGGCTCTCCGCGATCTGGTGCGATGTGCTCGGGGCACAGGGCATCGGCATCCACACCGACTTCTTCAGCGCCGGCGGCGACAGCCTGCTCGCGGTGCGCACCGCGGCCGCCGCGGCCACGGACGGGCTGCCGCTCGGCGCGTCCGACGTCTTCGCGCACCCCACGATCGCGCGGCAGGCCCAACTCCTCACAGACCGCGAACACGCAGGAGGCGGAGGAGCGGACTCCGCACTGCCGGTCGTCGTACCGGATCCCGAGGGGCGCTTCGAGCCGTTCGCGCTGACGGATCTGCAGCAGGCGTACCTGCTGGGCCGCAGCGGATTCTTCGCGCTCGGCGGTGGACCCGCAGGGTTCTACGCGGAGATCGACGCGGTCTCGCTCGACGTGGAGCGCCTGGAGGCGGCGTGGAACGCGGTGGTGGAGCGGC
>NZ_JAUPWM010000200.1:0-385 GCF_032436795.1 Streptomyces sp. P9(2023) | reverse complement strand
AATTTTCTGGTCAGGGAACGGGTTTTCTTCCAAGCGGATGAGTGTTTTGCCAATCCATGTAGCGACGATAGGAACGAGAACACCGTCACCATTAACGTCATAATAACCCCAGTATTCATAGGCCAGAACACGCTTGCGCATGTTGTCCTTGAAATTGAAATTGGTTGGGGTTGTCGTAGCATGGTCATAAGACTGCGCCGGATCAGCAGAAGCCCAGTCCACATAGTCGAGGTTCTTGTACCGATCTGACTGCTTACGCAGATCAGCCTGACACGTCTCAAAGGACTGCACAACAAACATAGCGTTGTCCAGATCACCTTGGCAGGATGGATCAGCAAAGAAGTTCCGTGGGTTAACCAACTGGACCATAGGGCGATTTTCAATC
>NZ_JAUPWM010000199.1:0-387 GCF_032436795.1 Streptomyces sp. P9(2023) | reverse complement strand
ATCCTGCTGTTGATCGCCGTACCTGGACTGGCGACCTGGCTGCCGAGCATGATGGGGTATTGAGGCATGGGGCGTCGAACCCAGGACGGCGGTTCTAATAGTTGATCGGGTGTGCTATCACTAGAGTGATTGACCAAACGATAGAGGAATATCTCATCATCATACTGTCAGCCCTTGGCGACATGGTTACGTCCCAAGTGTTTGGCTGTGTAGAGGGCGCGGTCGGCACGCGTCATCAAGCTCTCCCGAGTATCTCCTTCCAGATAACCCGTCACACCGACGCTGGCAGTAACGGGAACCGGCTGCCATGGATGCGCCTCGATAGCCAACCGTAAGCGCTCTAAAGCACTGTTAGCTTCTTCAAGCGACGTCTCAGGCATAAGCAAG
>NZ_JAUPWM010000080.1:0-1945 GCF_032436795.1 Streptomyces sp. P9(2023) | reverse complement strand
TGCCGAGTAGCCGAGGGGAGTCTCACCCCTCGGCTCTCACAGAACCGTGCGTAACAGTCTCCCGTTACACGGCTCTTGTCGCTCTGCTCATCAGACCGTCACGGCGCTTGCGGTGAGGCGCCAGTGCGCGAACATGCGGGGGTATCGCTGTGCGATCTCCTGCATTTTCGCGATGGCCTTCCGCTTGGCCGCGAGCCGTTTGTACTTCTGGCGGATCCAGCGCACGAGGTAGGCGTTGATACGCATCACGAAGGGGATCAGCTCCCACGGCCTGAAACGGCTGTAGTAGTTGATCCAGCCCGCCACGACAGGGTTGATCCTGCGGGCGAGCTCTTGGAAAGATAGGTCCGAGCGGGTGTGCAGGTGCCAGGACCGCAGCTCCCGCCCCATCCTCTTCAGGGCGTCCTTGCTGATCGCCGGGTCGAACGACAGGAACAAGTTCCCGTGCCGGCTCCGACTCTTCCTGGCGCGGAACGTGTACCCAAGGAAGGTGAAGGCCGTGTGCTCGTGAGAGCCGCGGCGGCTGCCGTCCTTGCAGTAGATGATCCGGGTCTTGTCCGGGTGCAGTTGCAACCCGACCTCGACCATCCTGTCCGTGAGCGCAGCCAGGACCTGGCGGGCCTGGCGCTCCGTGACGCAGTGCATCACCGCGTCATCCGCGTAGCGTTCGAACCAGATGGAGGGGAACTCCCGGTCCATCCACGTGTCGAACGCGTAGTGCAGGAACAGGTTCGCCAGGACGGGAGACACCGGAGCCCCTTGTGGGGTCCCGCGCTCCCGCTCCAGCAGGGAGCCGTCGGGCATGACGAGCGGGGCAGCAAGCCACCGCCGCACATACAACTTCACCCAAACGGCGTCGGTGTGCGCTTCCACCGCCTTGACCAGAAGATCCCAGGGCACGCTGTCGAAGAACGTGGCGATGTCGAACTCCACCACCCAGTCCCGCTTCCAGCAACGCTCCCGGCATTTACCAACCGCGTCCAAAGCGGACCGTCCGGGCCGGTATCCGAAGCTGTCCGGGTGGAAAGCAGGCTCCACCCTACGCATCAAATGCCGGGCCACCACAGTCTGAGCCACACGGTCGGCAACAGCGGGAATGCCGAGCATTCTCGTGCCGCCGCCCTGCGGCTTGGGAATAGCTACCGCGCGCACCGGGGGCGGGAAGTACGAACCCGACGACATTCGGTTCCAGACCTTGTACAGATTGTTCTTCAGGTCCTTCTCAAAGTCGTCGACGCTCTGGCCGTCCACGCCGGGTGCGCCCTTGTTAGCCCTGACTTCCTCCCATGCCTCCTTGACTTCCCACTTCGAAATATCAAACGGCTTGATCTGAGACTTCAACTGGCCCATCGAACTCCTCCCGGACGCTGTCCGGTTGATGCGATCAACTCAGTCACGAACGACCCGGCCCCTTCGCTTCACCCCCGTTACAGGGGCTTCATCACTACTACGGACCGGTCCGCCAGCAGGCCCCGCGTCGGTACTCGACCCCTTGCGGTGTCTGCCGCTTGGGGCACTCCCTCTCGCCCACCGTCACACAGCGGGCCGTGTCGGGACCTGCCTTCTCCTGTTCCATGCGGAAGCCGCAGACCGGACTCACGTCGCCTACATGCCGGACACCACCTGGCCAATAAGCGGGCACCCGCCAGGCTCATCCCGGAGTTCTGATCACACCCCGGTTTTGATGCCGTCTGTTTTTCTTTCGACACGTCAGCAGCGATTCACTTGCGTTCGTCTTCCCGGTCCCCACCTGACACCTCTTACGGCGCCTTTTCCTCATCGCTCACCACGACGGTCATTAACCAACGCAGCATGAGGCGGTTTGAAGCCTCCCCCACAGGACGGCTTCGAAGGGCCAAAACCTTCATCTTCCACACAGCATCACTTCCAGAAGTTGCCCTACACCAACTCCCTTTCATGTTCAGGACACAAGACCAGGGAAAAC
>NZ_JAUPWM010000198.1:0-388 GCF_032436795.1 Streptomyces sp. P9(2023) | reverse complement strand
GCCGCTTTCAGCGGTGCTAACGACGCCACCTGATGCCCAAAAGCCCCAATTTTCTGTGCAAAGCGCTGCTGTTGATCGCTTCCCGATACGTCAGCGGTATACCAACCACTCCCCTCTCCTGACACGACATGGCGGATTCGGGTCACAAGACCGAAACGTAACAGCAGAGCGCTGACATCATCGATAAGGCGACGGCTAACAGTAGAGAAATAGACGCGTGTGCGCCCATTTTTATCTGTCGTAATGCTGCCGTCGGTGGCCCACAAATGACGTATGAACAGCGCGAGCTGCTGATCGGACAGTCTGAAAATTTCACCTGGAATATACTTTTCTGCAGAGCGCTGCCCAAAGATACCCAGCGATTTCAACCAGGCGCCCACTCCTTGGG